>CAJZGT010000026.1 GCA_916048145.1 uncultured Streptococcus sp. | reverse complement strand
CTTCTTCTTCGATTTCACTGTTTTGAAGGAATTCTGTCAAAGTAGAGAATGGGCTACCACCAAGTGTGATCAAGCGTTCGCTGATTTCATCTAATTGACCATCAAGAGCATCCATGTACTCATCCATTTTTGGATGCCATACAAGGAAACCACGGCCACGCATGTACCAGTGTACTTGGTGCAAGGCAACGTGGGCTACGTACAAATCAGCAACAGCTTGGTTCAATACTTCCTTTGTTTTTGCCAATGCTACTGGTGCTGCTTTTGTTAATGATGTTACGTCTTTTACTGCTTCTTTTTTCAATTCTACCATTTTATTTTACCTCATTCATTATTATTTGTAAGCACTTCTTAGTGTTTACTCTCTTAGTATACTACTAAAGAAAACCAATAGCAAGCCAAATGACTCACATGAGAAAAGTTGCAATAGACTGATAATTTAAGAAAAGTTTGACATTATTTTATTAGCTGATTTAATCAGATTGGCTTGAAAATTGGCTTTGGTAAAGTTCATAATAAAAGCCTTTTGCTTGGAGTGAGCTTTCATAATTTCCCTGCTCAATAATCTGTCCATCCTTAAGAACGAGAATCTTATTTGCTTCTTGAATGGTCGAAAGGCGATGTGCAATGACAAAGCTGGTCCTTCCTTTCATCAACCGTTTCGTGATTTTTTGAATCAAGAGTTCCAAACGGGTATCAACAGAGGAAGTCGCTTCATCAAAAATGAGAATTTTAAAATTGGTTAGAGAGCACGCGCGACGGTCAAGAGTTGTTTTTGCCCGAGGGAAATATTACTTGACTATTGCTTCATCTCCATATTGTAACCACTAGGAAGAGTTCGGATAAAGTGGTCTACATTGGCCGCTTTGGCGGCTTCTATTATTTCTTCGTCACTGGCGTTAAGATTTCCAAAATAGAGGTTTTCTTTGATCGTACCTTCATAAAGCCAAGCATCCTGTAAGACCATCCCAAACTGACGGCGGTAGTCTTGGCATGACAACTGGTGAATATCCTGCCCATCAACCAAGATTATATCTGCTCTAACATCATAAAAACGTATGAGTAGATTGATCAAGGTCGTCTTACCAGCTCCTGTAGGAAAAAATTCCTATTTCACAAGAACTCTCCAAACAAAAACAAGACAGGCAGTCAAAGTCACCTAGTGCTTTTGACTGTCTGTCTGGAATAACTTAGATTATTTTACAAAGTCAAGCAATGCCAAGAAGCTTTCAGCTTCAAGTGACGCACCACCAACAAGGGCACCGTCAACGTCTGGACAAGCCATGTATGAAGCAACGTTCTCAGGTTTAACAGAACCACCGTATTGAACACGAACTTTATCCGCAACTTCTTTACCAAAGTCAGCAGCTACAACGTCACGAACAACTTTACACATTTTTTGTGCGTCATCTTGTGAAGCTGATTTACCAGTACCGATAGCCCAGATTGGCTCATAAGCGATAACTGAGGCATCAACTTGTTCAGCAGTCAATCCAGCCAATGCAGCAGATACTTGAGCACCTACAAATTCAGCAGCTTTACCAGCTTCGTAAGTTTCAAGTGACTCACCACAACAGATGATTGGAAGCATACCGTTTGCAAAGATTGCTTTTGCTTTTTTGTTGATATCTTCGTCAGTTTCATGGAAGTAGTCACGACGTTCTGAGTGACCGATAACAACGTAGTCAGTACCGATTTCTTTCAAAACTTGTGGGCTAGTTTCACCAGTGAAAGCACCTGCATTTTCAAAGTAGCAGTTTTGAGCAGCAACTTTAAGGTTTGAACCTTTTGCAGCAGCAAGAACAGTTGTCAAATCAAGAGCTGGAGCTGCGATACCTGCTTCAACAAGATCTGATGAAGGAAGTTTTGATGCAACGGCTTCAACGAATGCTTTAGCTTCTTCTGGATTTTTGTTCATTTTCCAGTTACCAGCGATAAATGGTTTACGTGACATTTCACATACCTCTTTTTTCAATTTATTTTCTACTTATTTTATCACAATTAGACACAGCTTGCAAATCTTACTCGGATTTCAAGCCTGCTTACATGGATTAATCCTTCCAGAGATCCATAGCATTTCTAAAATCTGCAGATACCTGTGTCAACTGAGGATTGCTTGCTTCTCTCTCTGCCCGTTTAGCCTCGATTTGAGCCACACTTTTGATACCTTCATGGCGCCAGTTTCTCAAAATCGCCTGAATGTACTTCCAGTTTGGTTTGCCATTCAAAACCGCTTCACGAAGAGCTTCCTTAATCAAGTCAGCACTGGTTCCATCTTCCTTTAGTGTCTTAGTCAAATCCTCAATCTCAAAAGGGGTCAACAAGCGTCCTAATTCCTGCTGGAAGGTTTCCACCAAATCCTTGAGCTGGTTTTGAGGTGTCAACTGGTCTGAACTTGATCGAGCGGCTCCAAGCAAATTATCCAAACGTTCCAAAGCCAAACTAGCATCAAAAAGCAATTCTATTTCACCATTCAATTCGATGGTTCGATACTGAAGCAATCCCCTCTCCGTCAGATTAGAAATAGCCTGATTGACATCCGAAATTTCCTTGCCAATCCTTTCAGCAATCTGGCTTGGGGACATTTCTTCTAAGCCTGTCGTATTTTGCAAATAGAAAAATTGCCAGACCAGAAAATCGTCGCTAGAAGGAAAGAGTTCCTTAAAATTCAAGAGCAGGGCACTCGGTAAAACCAAGTTCCCTGATTTAAAAGCGTCTAAATATGTCATAATTCCTCTTATAAATACCCAAATGCAGATGCATCATCTTCTATTTTTCTCCAGTCAAAAGGGGTTTCCTGATAGACTGCATAATTCACCCAGTTACTGAAAAAGAGGGCTGCCGATGAAGACCAACAAAGACAAGGTGTCTGATTAACATCATCATCCTTAAAATAATTTTCTGGAATATGTGGGTCTAAACCTGCATCACGATCTCGGAAATACTCTTTTGCCAAGGTATCACGGTCATACTCCAAATGCCCAAAACTATAAATTTCTCGCAAATCACGACTAGCCAAAATCGAAACCCCAACCTGAGGACCTTCTGATAAAATCTCGAGATTGGTTTTGTTTAAGATCTCTTCCTTAGAAATCTCCGTATGCCGAGAGTGAGGGGATACATAGCTATCGTCAAAGCCTCTAAAGAGAAGATGACCTTCCTTTAAGGTGTCCTGAGGATAGACACCCGATAACTTACTGTCCATCTGATATTTTTCTACCCCATAGCGCAGGTAGAGTCCAGCCTGAGCACCCCAACAGATATGAAGGGTCGAATAGACATGGGTCTTAGACCACTCAAGCACCTGGCTAAATTCCTCCCAATAGTCCACTTCCTCAAATGGCAAATGCTCAACTGGAGCACCCGTGATGATCATCCCATCAAAATACTCATCCTTGACTTCAGGAAAAGTTTTATAGAAGGTCTCCATGTGCTCTGAACGAGTTGTTTTAGAACGGTGGCTCTCCATATAAAGAAAATCAATATCCAGTTGTAGGGGTGTATTGGCCAAATGGCGCAACAACTGGGTCTCTGTGACCATTTTTTGTGGCATAAGATTTAAGATTAAAATCTTCAAGGGACGGATATCTTGGTGGGCCGCACGTTGATCATCCATGACAAAGATATTCTCTGTCCGTAAAATCTCAACAGCTGGTAATTTTTTATCAATTCGAATCGGCATAACCCTCTCCTAACTGTACTTTTCAGGAATCATTGCATATGTTTGAAACTCTTCGAAAATCTCTTCAAACCGCGTCAACGTTGCCTTGCCGTACTCAAGTACAGCCTGCGGCTAGTTTCCTAGTTTGCTCTTTGATTTTCATTGAGTATGAAACTAAAAATCAAACACTTGTTCCTTTTATTATACTGTAAGAAGATATAGTTTTCAATTATAGTTTTTCTCTAACTAGCTATAGTCTATTTTTATATCCTAATGTAGAGAAAACAGCCCTAGGGACTGTTTTTCATTAATAATGCATAAGAACTTTGTAATCGTAGTCACCGATTTTTTCACGGCCGTTCAATTCATCCAATTCAACAAGGAAGGCACAACCTGCTACAACACCACCAAGTTTTTCAATCATTTCGATGGTTGCCTTAACAGTTCCACCTGTTGCCAAGAGGTCATCCACGATAAGAACTCGTTGACCTGGCTTGATGGCATCCGCGTGCATAGTCAAGGTATCAACACCGTACTCTTTTTCATAGTCAGCAGAAATGACTTCACGTGGCAATTTACCTGGCTTACGAACAGGCGCAAAACCAATTCCCAACTCAAAGGCAACTGGACAGCCCACGATAAATCCACGAGCCTCAGGTCCCACGATCATGTCAATTTTCTTGTCAGTAGCATACTGAACAATTTCACGAACAGCGTAGCTATAAGCATTCCCATCAGCCATCAAAGGACTAATATCACGGAAGGTAATACCTTCCTTCGGATAATTTTCAATTGTTGCAATGTAATCTTTTAAATTCATCTTTTTCTTTCTTTCAAAGTTTTTTACTCTCTATTATAGCATATTTTTTAAGAAAGAAAAAAGGAAAAGTTAACATCAATAATTATCTAACGATTTGACGATTTATAACTAGCCATAGCAATAAAACCCAATTTCTGTTTATTCTTAGCAAACATTTTATACATCGTTAAAAACTGCTTTCTATTCTCCTTTTTACAAGCATTTACACAAATTTTCAAAGTTCCTAGCCAACCTTCGTCATAAATCATACCTGATAATTTCATTAATGTCATTTCACCAGTCAATACTTTCACATCACGATAACCTGATTCTATCATCACCTGTTCCCAACCATCTTGAGTTAAAGGACCTACATTTACATGAATTGCTTGTGATAATTCCTGTCTGACAGACTCTTTAGCTTCCTTAAGAAGCACATCATGTGTCAAGAGAAGACCTTCAGGTTTTAAAACCCTTAGATACTCCATTACACATTTCTTCTTAGCTTGATCAGCTTGCATAGTCAGCATAGCTTCATTTATAACAATATCAAAACTAGCATCTTCATAAGGAAGTTTCATTGCATTTGCTCTTTCAAACCTGATCAAATGACCAACACCTGCTGCTTCAGCAGATTTTTTAGCCACTTCTAAAGCTTGAGCATCCATATCAACAGCAGTTATCTTACAACCAAAACGCTGTGCCAACTCAATTGCTGTAGTTCCCCTATTACAGGCAACCTCTAGTATTCTCTTTTCTTTTGAAAATCCTCCTTCTACAATTAACCAATCTGTGGCACGCTTTCCACCTGGACGTAAGCGTTTTTTCCCCAATTTTGCTAAAAACTTATGACCTGCTTCTGACATTTGAACACCTCTGTTTTTTCTTTATTATAACATAAAATTATATTATCTGACAATTCTAATCTATTATTTGATAAACTAGAATCAAAAGTATACAAGCTGCCATGACTATAGCATAAATCTATTAATCACCTCTCTAGTTCGAATTCAATTTCTCACGTAGTTTACGCATATAGGTTACGACTACATATTTGTACTTTAGAGTTACTGGCCTCCTTATCCACTATATACGCTTTACTATCACGTGCCTATTCGTATAGCCAAGGTTTCTCTATCTCTTTCTCTGCCGATTCTTATTTCCAGCGTCAGACTTAAACAGTCTATCCTAATGCCGTTCGATCAGCTACTCACAATAGTCAGGCTTGGGAATCACTTTTGGGTTTACTAGTATATGGTAGCCACAGAGGACTTACACCTCAGATGAACGGAATGCCCGTCGTACCTAAAAAAACGAGCACTTTCGTACTCGTTCTCTGATATAAACTACTGATTAAAGTGAGTTTACGTCAACTTTGATACCAACACCTTGAGTAGTTGTGATAGTCAAGTTTGTTACGTAAGTTCCTTTAGCTGTAGCTGGTTTTGCTTTTTGGATTGTTTCGTTGAAAGCTTTGAAGTTTTCAACCAATTTTTCAGCTTCAAATGATACTTTACCGATGATTGCTTGAACGTTACCTGCACGGTCAGCACGGTAAGTGATTTTACCACCTTTAGACTCTTCAACTGCTTTAGCAACATCCATTGTTACAGTACCAGTTTTAGGGTTTGGCATCAAGTTACGTGGTCCAAGGACACGTCCAAGACGTCCAACAAGAGCCATCATGTCAGGTGTAGCGATAACTACGTCGAAGTCCAACCAACCGTCGTTGATTTTAGCAACAAGGTCATCTTCACCAACAAAGTCTGCACCAGCAGCTTTTGCTTCTTCAGCTTTTGCACCACGTGCGAAAACAAGAACGCGTGAAGTTTTACCAGTACCGTTTGGCAATACCATTGCTCCACGGATTTGTTGGTCAGCTTTTTTAACGTCGATGTTCAAGTTGTAAGCAACTTCTACAGTTGCGTCAAATTTTGCAAAGTTAGTTTCTTTTGCAAGTGCTACAGCTTCTTCTACGCTGTATGCTTTTGTGCTGTCGATTTTCTCAAGAGCAGCACGAAGTTGTTTGCTTTTTTTAGCCATTTTCTATTCTCCTTGTAAGTGGTTCAATCGATTTTCATCTCCCACGTCACTTCTCGAAATGATGAAGTCTTGCGGGTTATCAGTCTATTATTTCTCTTTTCCTACGTAGTTAAGTTTCCTTGCTGTACCCAAGTACAAGCATCAGTCACTTGCCTAGTATGAAAAGCAACTAATAGACTGCTGTGAGATTTTCTACTGTGTTATTGATTAGTCAACAACAGTGAATCCCATAGAACGAGCAGTACCTTCGATCATACGCATTGCAGACTCAATGTTTGCTGCGTTCAAATCTGGCATCTTAGTTTCTGCAATTTCTTGTACTTGTGCACGAGTAACTGTAGCAACTTTAGTTTTGTTAGGTGTACCTGATCCTTTTTCAACACCTGCAGCTTTTTTCAAAAGAACAGCAGCTGGTGGTGTTTTTGTAACGAAAGTAAATGATTTGTCTTCGTATACTGAGATAACAACTGGAATGATCATACCAGCTTGGTCAGCTGTACGAGCGTTGAACTCTTTTGTGAATCCCATGATGTTGATACCAGCTTGACCAAGAGCAGGTCCAACCGGTGGAGCTGGTGTAGCTTTACCAGCAGGGATTTGCAATTTTACAAGTTTTTCGACTTTTTTAGCCATTTTTAAATCCTCCTTTGTGGTTTTGGCGGTAATTAAAGATTTTTACCTCCCACAAGTATGCTTTACACATACCCATCTATTATACACTATTTATCTAGAATTGCAAGAGAAAAGTTTATTTTTTAATCGACGTAATCTCCGCCTTCAAATCCATAGTATTCTTCCAAACTGAGACCACTCTCTGCAATTTCTTTGGCTTCTTTTCCTACATAACGAAGGTGCCATTCTTCAGCCATATAGCCTGTTTCTTTTTCCTTACCTTTTAGATAACGGACAACAAAGCCATAATCAGCAGCGTGGTCCAAGAGCCATTGAGCTGCTTTTTCTTCTGTCACCAATTCTCCATTTGTGCTAATCACATCAAAGGCCAAACCTGTTTGGTGTTCGCTATAGCCAGGACGGGCAGAGTATCGGTCAGCAGCTTCCTTCCCATCTTGGTTGACATAATCTTGATAGAGTTTGGTCTGAGTTTCATAACTTCTAAAGCCACTATAATGGTCACTGATTGGGAATCCTGCCTCTTGCATCGCTTTGATGAGTTTGAGCAACTCTGCCTTGGCTGTTGGATTTTCCCCTGGATTGTAGTCTTTCGACAATGGATAGTGTTTATTGGCTACGATGATTTCATCGTATTTTCCTTGGATACTATAGTAGTCTCCGTTATTGACCACTTCTGCTTTTTTCTGGGCAGCTCCTTGAGGCTTACTTCCGACTGTTCCATCAGCTTTGGCTGTTTGTTCTGTCTTAGCTGCTCCATCTTCATTTTTTGCTTTTTCTTGTGAACAAGCTGCTAGATTCAAGGCTAGCAAGGCTGTCAAAACAAGGTATCTTTTTTTCATTTCTACTCCTTTATTTCTAATAGGTTATCTACTTCTGACGATAAACGTTTGACTAATTGTTTAATCTCATCAGGTTTTACTTGGCAGGTTTCTGCTGTCATTTCTTCAAAGGGAACCCACCAGACTGGACCACGTCCCTTGAGACCGTGACCATTCATATCACCTCTTCGTCTAGGGAAAAGATGCCAGTGGAGATGGGCATCGCCATTTCCTAAAAGTTCAATATTCATTTTCTCGGCAGCAAAGGACTTGGCAACTGCCTCTTGGACTAAACTCATTTCCTCTAGAAAACGGATTCTAGTTTCCTTCTCTAAATAATGCAATTCGGTAACGTGTTCCTTGGCTAAAAAGAGACTATAGCCTGCAAAATACTGGTGGTCTCCAATCACAAGATAGCCTGTTTCTAGTTCTCTCACAAAATAGGGATTTTCTCCCTTCTTAATGAGCTCAATTCTCTGGCAAATCAGACACATATCAATCTACCAATGCACTCTTAAGGTAAGCATCGACCATTCGTTCTGTTGCGACCACCGAGTCAATATGAGTACGTTCATATGAGTGACTAGATTCGATACCAGCACCGAGAAGGGCGTGTTTGACTTCTGCACCTGCAGACATAGCCGCTGAAGCGTCCGAACCATAAAATGGATAGATATCCAGTTTAAATGGAATATCTTGCTCTTTAGCCAAAGCAACCAAGTGTTGACGGAAGTCATAGTGATAAGGCCCTGAAGCATCCTTGACACAGATAGACACTGTGTACTCATCTGTTTGCTGGTCATCTCCCATAGCTCCCATATCCACAGCCAGATATTCTACTACCTGAGCAGGGATATTAGAGTTAGCACCGTGTCCCACTTCTTCAAAGACTGAAAAAGCAAAATGGGTTGTTACTGGCAATTCAATCTTCTCTTCCTTATAGATACGAAGCAGGTTAAGCAAAATCGCTGCACTGACCTTATCGTCCAAATGACGAGACTTGATAAAACCTGTCTCTGTCACGACAGTTCGTGGGTCAAAGCTGATAAAATCACCGACCTCGATCCCCAAGGCACGCGTTTCTTTTTCAGTGGTTACTTTTGCATCCAAACGCACTTCCATATTGTCCTGCGTGCGTTCTGCAGTTCCTGCATCCTTATAAACATGGCAAGAAGTTTGGTGGATAAGGACCGTCCCTGATACTTTTTCACCTGTACTAGCCACATGAACGGTACAGTTTTCTCCTTCAATCATGTTCCAAGGAAAACCACCAATACGGTCCATTTTGAGACGACCGTCTGGTTTGACAGCACGGACAATGGCACCAAGCGTATCCACATGGGCAGTCACATAGCGTTGTTGCTCATCATTTTGACCTTTAATGGTTACATTGACACCGCCCTTTGCTGTGCGAATCGACTGGTAACCAAAACCTTCTAAAGTTTTGACTAAATAGTCCGAAATCTCACGAGTGAAGCCCGTTGGCGACTCAATGGCTGTCAGTTCTTTGATATATTCTACTGTTTGATTCATTTCTTCACCTCTTTTGCTACCTATTATAACACATTTATCATCGGATAAAAAAAGAAAATCACTCCTGTAGCCTTGACTACAAAAGTGATTTTAATGATTATTCCATTTCAAAAACATCGCTTTCTTGCTTGTTTGGTAGAACCAATGAGAGCAAGATTCCGACAACGGCTGGTACTACCCATGGGAGAGATGCCTTGGCAAAAGGAAGAGCGTTGACAAGATTCGCAAGAAACTCAACCTTAAACGAGCTTCCTAGTACGCTTGCAATGGCAATAGCTGTAACAACAGCAATTGTCAACTGCATACCTGGTTTTGAAAGAGCCACAAATTTGTTGACAATGACAATCATAACGATAGCAATCGTGATTGGGTACAAGATAACCAATACTGGAATTGAGTACTTGATAATTGCACTCAAACCAAGATTTGCAATAGCAAATCCAATCAAGGTAAAGATTGTTGCATAAGCCTTGTAGCTGATTTGTGGGAAGCGGCCGTTAAAGAACTCAGCTGTTGACACAATCAAACCAACTGTAGTTGTGAAGCAGGTTACAGTAACCATAGCTGCAAGGAAGAGTTGGGCTGTTGAGCCAAAGATTTCTTGAGTAGCTTGTGACAAGATATAAACACCTGGTGTTCCACCCTTCATCGCTTCAGCTGGTACTGGGAAATGATTTCCAAGGAAACCTAAACCGATGTAAAGGGCACTGAAAGCAAGGGCAACAACGATACCAACAACCCAAATGGTTGAAATGTATTCTTTCTTACTTGAAAATCCAAGTTGTTTCAAGGTTTGAACTGCAATTACACTAAAGGCAACGGAAGCAAGAGCATCCAAGGTATTGTAACCTTCGAGGAAACCTGTACCAAAAGCAGAAGCTTGATAAGCAGCTGACGCAGCTTGAGGGCTTGTTCCACCGTATTTGATAGCTCCTAGAACAACCAAGATAACAATCAAGATTGCAAAGACTGGTGTTAAAATACGACCGATACGGTCTAAGATTTTTGATGGATTGAGCGAGATTAGATACGCTGCTGCAAAGTAAAGAAGGGTAAAGACAATCAAGCCTAGACCTTTATTTGCATCCGACAGAAGAGGGCTAATCCCTACTTCGTAAGCCGTTGTAGCAGTACGTGGGATAGCAAAGAATGGACCGATTGACAAGTAAAGAACTGAGAGGTAAAGAGTCGCAAACCAAGGCGCTATCTTTGTTGAAATCTCGTGAATATATCCTTTAGGATTTAGCGTTCCAATAATAAGGGTCAAGACGGCGATACCGACGCCTGAAAAGACAAAACCTGCGATGGCAGGAAGAAAATGTTCTCCAGATAGAGCACCTAGAGAAGGCGGAAAAATCAAGTTTCCCGCACCAAAAAATATTCCAAACAGGAGCAAACCTGTTAGGGCACCTTTTTTAGCCATGAAAATCTCCTTCATATTTATAAAATACTGACCTAGTATACCACGATTGGGAGTCTGAAAAAAGCATCACGAAGCAAAATGTTAAATGTTTTTAAGATTCTAAAAAGTATGAATTGTCTAAAAATAAAACTCTCCTACTCAGTCTACACCAAGTAGGAGAAAATTCTTACGTTTAGAGTTCTTCAAAGACAGCCATACCACCTTGAACATTGATAACCTCATAACCTTGTTCTGATAAGAATTGGCAAGCACGCGCTGATCTCATTCCAGCTTTACAAATGACATAATGCAACTGGTCCTTGTCCAACTGATTATAGCTATCAGCTAATTGACTAAGCGGTAGATTGTGGGCACCTTCTAAGTGAAGAGCTTCAAACTCATCCACTTCTCTCACGTCCACTAAAGAAAGTTGACCGTTTTGATAAAGCTGGTAAAATGCGTCAAAGGCTATTTCTTTCATTCTTTTTCTCCTAATACTCTTCGAAAATCTCTTCAAACCCCGTCAGCGTCGCCTTACCGTACTCAAGTACAGCCTGCGGCTAGCTTCCTAGTTTGCTCTTTGATTTTCATTGACTATAAAATGGTTTTAATTCTTTTTTTCAAATCTGGCACCACTTCTGACTCAAACCAAGGATTTTTGGCCATCCAGATTTGATTTCGCGGTGAGGGGTGAACTAGTGGAAAATAGGTTGGCAAGTAGTTCTGGTAATGTTTTACCCGTTCTGTCACCTTGCCACTGACTTTCTCCTGTAAATAGTAGGCTTGGGCATATTGGCCAATCAAGAGGGTCAACTGAATATCTGGTAATTCTTGTAAGAGTTGCGGATGCCATTTTTCAGCAAAGCCAGTTCTCGGTGGCAGATCACCTGACTTTCCATGTCCTGGAAAGTAAAAATCCATAGGCAAAACAGCAAAATAACCTGAATTGTAAAAGGTATCTTCATCCACACCTAGCCAGTCCCGCAAACGATCACCACTTTTGTCCTTCCAGTAAAGGCCTGCTTCTTGGGTTTTAAGACCAGGCGCTTGACCGATGATATTGATGCGAGCAGTCTTTGGCGCTGCAAAGAGAGGCTCGATGCCACGCTCTGTATAGGTAGCATTCTGCGGATCCGCCATGATAGCCCGCTTGATTCTTTCAATTTGAGACATCTACTTTCCCTCCAAAAAGAAGTCCAAGCATAAGATCTCAGACTTCTATCGTTTTATTTGATCAATTCATAAATAGCTTCGGCATAGATTGCTGCTGCTCGGAAGAGATCATCCAAGGCGATAAATTCATTAGCTTGGTGCATAGTGTCAATTGAGTCTGGGAACATGGCACCGTAGGCAACTCCGCGTTCTAGCAAGCGACCAAAGGTTCCACCACCAATGACTTGCTCATGACCTTTAAGACCAGTTTGTTTTTCATAAACATTCAACAAGGTTTGGACAAGTGGATCTTCCATTGGCACATAGTGAGGGGTGTGACCGTGCTCAGAAAGGCTAACAGAAGCAACTGGCAAGTTTTCAAGGATTGACTTGATTTGTT
>CAJZGT010000025.1 GCA_916048145.1 uncultured Streptococcus sp. | reverse complement strand
TGAAAGAAATCGATGCTAAACGTCGTGACATCTTGGTCAAGGTTGAAACTCTCAAGGCAGAACGTAACACAGTTTCTGCTGAGATTGCCCAAGCTAAGCGCAACAAGGAAAATGCAGATGACAAGATTGCTGCCATGCAAAATCTATCTGCTGAGGTCAAAGCCTTGGATGCTGAATTGGCAGAAATCGATGCTAAATTGACAGAATTTACCACTACTCTTCCAAACATCCCAGCTGACAGCGTTCCTGTTGGGGTTGACGAAGACGACAATGTGGAAGTTCGCCGTTGGGGAACTCCACGCGAGTTTGACTTCGAGCCAAAAGCCCACTGGGATCTTGGTGAAGACCTTGGTATTCTTGACTGGGAACGCGGTGGTAAAGTAACAGGCGCTCGCTTCCTCTTCTATAAAGGGCTCGGTGCTCGTTTGGAACGTGCTCTCTACAACTTTATGTTGGACGAGCATGGCAAGGAAGGCTATACGGAAGTCATCACACCTTACATGGTTAACCACGATTCTATGTTTGGTACTGGTCAATATCCAAAATTCAAGGAAGATACTTTTGAACTCAGCGACAGCAATTATGTCCTCATTCCTACAGCTGAAGTTCCTCTAACAAACTACTACCGTGATGAAATCCTTGACGGTAAAGACCTGCCAATCTACTTCACTGCTATGAGTCCATCATTCCGTTCCGAGGCTGGTTCAGCTGGTCGTGATACTCGTGGCTTGATTCGTTTGCACCAATTCCACAAGGTTGAAATGGTTAAATTTGCCAAACCAGAAGAATCTTACGAAGAATTGGAAAAAATGACAGCCAACGCTGAAAATATCCTTCAAAAGCTCAACCTTCCATACCGTGTCGTTGCTCTCTCTACTGGAGATATGGGCTTCTCAGCTGCCAAAACTTACGACTTGGAAGTTTGGATTCCAGCGCAAAACAATTACCGTGAAATCTCAAGCTGTTCAAACACAGAAGATTTCCAAGCCCGTCGTGCCCAAATCCGTTACCGTGATGAAGCTGATGGCAAGGTGAAATTGCTCCATACCTTGAACGGTTCTGGACTTGCAGTTGGACGTACAGTAGCTGCTATTCTTGAAAACTATCAAAATGCAGATGGTTCTGTGACCATCCCAGAAGTTCTTCGTCCATACATGGGTGGATCTGAAGTCATCAAACCATAAAAAAATAAGGTTTAGCTATTTCTAGCTAGACCTTTTTTCGTAACCAATTCAAATAAGCGCCTAATACAAAGAATAAAATAATTAAACAAATAGCAGTTTCAGCCAGTACCAAATAATCCAGAAATGGAAGTTTCAAGATTCCCTGAGCCATCTTGAGCGAAGTAGCTGTGATAATGGTTGGGAAGGTAAGGGCTGAGAAGGCTGGTTGAAAGCCTTGTTTTAAAATATTAGGCAGGCGAGTCAAAACAAAGAAAAAGAAGGATTGGGAAGATAAAATCATAACGATTAATATCCAAGTCGGTAGGCTGGCTCCTCCAACCCGAACCAGAGAAGCCAAGAGTAGAGAGAAAGGAGCACAGTAAATCCCTTCTTGGCCAAGCAAGGCTACAGGAAGTGGATATTTCTTTAAATCGCTATAAATAAGCGGATAGAGATAGAAGGTTAGGAGAAAACCAAAACTCAAGGTCGCATAGGCAATCTCGATGATGCCTACAAGAGGATAGGTCAAGGCAGCTACTGCTATCCCTACATAGAGAACCGTCCAGCTTGGAGTCGCATGAACCCTCCGACCAGGACAGGCAAATTTGATGGTGAAACCAGCAATCAAGGCCAAATCCAAGAGAAATGAAAACCACCAGAGACCCTGCGCTACTAAAGGAAGATGAGGGAATACGCGAAAGACATAAGTTGATAAAATCATCCCAGCCATGGGAAAGGTTGCCATTCCTGATAAAAGAGGGGGCTTGGTCAACTCTTGCTTGGTTTCCTTCCAATTAAAGAGATGCAAAAGCAGAAAGTAAATCCACAAAATCAAACCTGTCAGACTAAAAAGATGTGCCAGAACCGGCAACGTATCTAAAACAAGATTTCCAGCTCCTGCCAAACCTAGCAAACAACCAGAAAATACCAAGGGGAGTTTTTTCATCCTAACCTCCAATAATCATGTTAGTTTCAGTATAGCATAAAAGCGCTTAAATGAGGGGATAAAAAACGAAGTTGAAAATTCAAGCTTCGTTTTTATTCCACTATTTTTTAACTCGTTGCTAGAATATGGCGTAGTTGAACAGCGCTTGGAGAAACGATTGGAAGAAAAGCTCCTTCATTCCATCTACGGATAAATCCAGATGTTGATTTGCTAAAGTAGCCTCTACCTCCACCTGCTTGTAACTCTAATAGAAGACTCTGAGCAACAACATCCACAATGTTTATTCTTAACTGAAATAGTTCACGCGGATTGGCAACAAAATAAGACCTGTCAGACAAACCTTGATAAAGCTCTCGACGAATAGCATCTAACTGTTCTACCTGATGTTCCCATTCATCTGTTAACACACTGCGTTTCCCCAACTCTTTTTCTACTTCTGATAGGGAACGCTCAGCTAAACCAAATGCTAGACCAAATTGGTAACCTAAGAAAGCTGGACGATTTTGTGCCAAAAATTGATGAGCATCTTTGGATAGAATCCATTCCTCTTTTAAAAGGACCTTATTAAAAGTTAGAGCAGCTGTGTTTCCTCCTTGAAGAGAAACAAATTCTAAATCTTCGGAACGACTAAAATTCTCTGCATCTGATGGTACAGCCACCACATAACTTGTACTTGGATCATCTGTAAAACCTGCCACAAAAATAGTTAAAAATCGATTTCTTCGAGCATTAGTTACCCATGGCAGTCTTCCTTTTAGATACAATTGTCCATTTTCTTCAAGAACGCGAACATTCAGTTCCTCTAGGTCAGATAGATATTTGACAGCATTGGACAAGGCAGTAGCACCTGCATATTCTCCATACAAGAGTTTTTCCAGATAGGTTTCCTTAAAATAGGAATTATCTGTATGGAGAATATTATCAATTAAAGTGCGTTGTCCCCATGAAATAAAAGAGGCTGTTAAAGAATGTTGTGCGAGCTCTGCAAGGATATCAATAACATCTTGATCACTTCCTCCTGAACCTCCAAGAGATGCAGGAATCCCCACACGAAAGGCTCCCTCTGCTGCAATTTTCTCAATCAACTGTTCTCCAGCTTGACAAGACTGCTTGTCGATTTCATCAGCATGCTGGTCTAACCAGCTCAAAAATTCTTCTGAAAAAAATCCCATAGTCTTTCCTCCTTCTAGGCATAAGGTTGCAATTCTGGATTAATTGGTGTATTGGCTAGGTTATTGGCATAGTTACAGAGACTTGCTAGGCTGACACCAAGGACTACATCCAAGGCATTTTGTTGGGTGTAGCCAGCTTCTAAAAACTCAGACAAGGCTTCATCTCCTACACGACCCTTGGTATTGATAACCGCCAAGGTAAACTTAGCTAGGGTGTCCAATTTAGGATCTGTTTCAATTGGAGTACGATTGCGAAGGGCTTGCAAAAGGTCATCATTCATCTGGATTTGTTTGATTGAAAAGGCTGTGTGACCTGCGACGCAGAAGGCACAACCATTTGTCACAGCTGCCGTGATTTGCACTACTTCGCGCTCAACAGGTGTCAGGCTGTTGCGACGGTTGATAGCTCCGACAGTACGGTAAGCCTCTAAAGCAGTCGGTGCATTAGCCAAGAGACCGATTAGGTTAGGAATATAGCCATTGTTATCTTTTTCTACTGTTTCAAGAACTTCTTTCACTTCTGCTGGTGCTGATTCTACTGTATGGATTGTAAATGTTGTCATCATAAAACCTCTTTTCATGTTGTTGAAACCTAGTCTATCACAGATTCTATACCGTGTATAATATATATTTTAAATTGCACTGATAGAAATTTTTTATGAAAGCAAAAAATCACACGCGATGTGTGATTCTATTATTTATTAAAATACTTTTTAGTCTCAGCAATAACAACTGGTGATAAAACTAAGAGGGCAATCAAGTTTGGCAGAGCCATCAAAGCGTTGACAATATCAGCAATAATCCAGACCATATCCAACTCGATAAATCCTCCCAGCAAGACCATGAGCACAAAAACCACACGGTAGAGCCAGATAAAACGAACACCAAAGAGGAACTCGAAACAGCGTTCTCCATAGTAGTTCCAACCTAGAATCGTTGTAAAAGCAAAAAGTACAAGGAAGATGGTCAAGAGGGCAGGCCCAAAGTGAGAAAATACTGTTGAGAAGGCTGACTGAGTCAAAGCCACTCCATTCAAGTCACTATTCCATACTCCAGTTACCAAGATGGTCAAACCAGTTAGAGTACAAATGATGAGGGTATCAATAAAGGTTCCTGTCATGGAAATCAAACCTTGCTCTACTGGTTCATTTGTCTTAGCCGCAGCAGCTGCAATGGGAGCAGAACCCAGACCAGATTCGTTTGAGAAGACACCACGCGCCACACCATTTTGGATAGCCATCCGAATGCTAGCGCCGGCAAATCCACCTACCGCAGCAACAGGACTAAAAGCCGATGTCAAGATTAGAGCGATTGTGGCAGGAATTTTTCCAATATTGAAGAAAATAACTGTAAGCGTTCCCAAAATATAGATGATGGCCATAAAAGGAACAACAGCTGTTGAAACCTTTGATATGGACTTGAGCCCGCCAAAAACGGCAATCGCTACTAAGACAGACAAAACAAGAGCCGTGATAGCTGGCGAAATAGTCGTTGTATTTTGGATCGATTCTGTAATCGAGTTTACTTGGGTGAATGTTCCGATTCCCAACAAAGCTACTAAGACACCTGCGATAGCAAAAAAGATGGCAAGTGGTCTCCACTTTTCTCCCATACCCAAAAGTATATAGTGCATGGGACCTCCTGCAACAGCACCGTTATCGTCTTTAGTCCTGTATTTAATGGCTAATAAACCTTCCGCATACTTGGTTGCCATTCCAAAGAAAGCCGCCATCCACATCCAAAAGAGAGCTCCTGGTCCACCGACCTTGATAGCTGTCGCCACCCCGATAATATTTCCCGTACCAACTGTCGCTGCTAGGGCTGTACACAAGGCCGCAAAACTGGATACATCCCCATGCCCCTTATCCTTAATAAAAATAAGCTGGAAGGCCTTGGACAGACGCAAAACCTGTAAAAGCCCCAAACGGGCAGTTAGGTAAATCCCTGTTCCGACCAATAAAATCAAGAGGGGTGGACCCCAAGCAAAAGCATCAATTGATTTAAGCAATTCTAACATTCTATTCTCCTATCTTTTCAACCCCAAAAGAAAGAGCACATGCAAGATACATGTACTCTGGAATGCTTAGATAAATGCTAAAAAGCGGTCTATCCTAGCTCTGTCCTTTTACCTGAGAGTTTGAGCAGTTGCCTGCCTTGCCCCTTCGGTGCCTTTACGGTCTCTCCAGAGTTCCGTCCATTTACAGTCATGGAAAATCAAACGATTCCCCCACTTCTATTAAACTTCATTCGGTGTTGGTATTTAATTGATTCTTATTTTACAAAAAATGTTGGCTTTTGTCAATGGATTTTGGGAAAATCTTATTTGACTCAGTTAACTAAACTTGGTAATGATTTTCGAAATCATAAACTCCCCAATTTACGCTATAAATCTTTTAAATTACTATTTACAACTTCTCTGCTCATCTCATTATTAAAGAAAGGAAGACCGACGATACGATAACGTTCATCGTCCAACAAAGTTCTTGCCTCATCTCTTTCAGTAATTTGCAGTAAGAATTTCTCTTTCCAGCCTTCTTTACTATTTTTGAAGGTATTATTACTATCCAAAAATTGACTTCCTTTTGGCTCAATGAAAATCTGCCAAGAAGTATTTCCAACTTTTTTATCATTTGCAAGCAAGATAAAGTCAGGCTCAAAAGCACGCCCTTCATCAAAACTATAGATTTTCACTGCTTTCTCATTTCGCAAAAGATAAATATCAGACCACTTTTCCTGCAAATCATTCATCAATTCACGGATAGCACGCACCAGATATTTCTCCTCGCTTGTTCCAAAGTTATCATCATAGGCATACCAATCTAGTTGATCGATATTTTCAAAAATCTCTGTTTCAGACTTGGTTTTTTGTGACCGTCCAAACTCTGCATTCCCATTTACATTAACAGTATACTTTCTCAAAATATTCTCTTCAAAAACTTCACGTACAGGAACAGATTCAAAGTTAGCTGAACCATAAAAGCACTCTTCAGTTGGAACGATATCTTTTTCAATGCTATATAAAAGCTGTTCTGCAATATAGAGTTTCTGGTCTGAAGTTAACTCACTTATTTGTGATAAAGAAGATTCTACTATAATATTAACTTTTGAAAGCATTTCGATGAAGGCAGATACACCACTCAAGCCAAAGAAAGCTTTCTGTAAGTTTTTAAAGGTATACTGTTTATTGCGATTGATAGCTGCTCGAACAATATTGGAAGTAATTTCTTTTCCAAACTCGAAATTTAAGGTGTTTGTCGAATCAGTCGCAAAAATATCATCTTCTGAGAAAGCTTCAAAATCTCCTGTGTTGAAAGTCGGTAAACTGACCTCAAAGGAACTAGGAATGAAAGAGGTATCCAACAAACTTTCCTGTCGTTGTTCAACATATTCTTGATAAGAAAGACGTTTATTCATCCAAACAAGACCCTCTGTATAGGTTCGTGTTTGTTTGAAAGACTCTTTTAGCTTTAATTCACGCTCTTCTAAATTGACATCATCAAAAATTCCAGACTCACGCAAGACTTGCTTTAATTCAGAAATATAGCGAGGATTATTGGCAGAATGATAATGAAGCTGTTCTATGACACGAAGTTCATTGTTTTCATTTTCATCAAATTTACGAGTGAACTTCTCCTCGATTTGATTATCAATCACAAAGGGATAATAACGTGCACCACGACCAATGAGTTGCTTTTCTGCATTGGTAGTGTTCCCTGCGACAAAACCGTTCTTTGTTGTCTTACCATCACGAATATCGTAAAGGCGAACAATATCAAAAAGATTCAAAACATCCCAGCCTTCGTTGAGCATATCAACTGCAAAAATAGCACGAATTTCATTTGAAGGGAGTTCCAGAGTATTCAACTCCACTAAATTGTTGCTAGTCTTGTTTTTCCCATCAATCACGAGTAAGCGTTCACGGCGAAAATCTTCCTGCAATTCCTCAATTAAATCTTGAAAAGAAAGTCCAGACTCCTCAAAAAAAGCAAATGCTTTTTCCAAGATATTTTTTTGCTCCTCATCATTTGCAGTTAAGTTTTTTTGAGACTGTACTTGTTCTACTGACAGATTGGCTAACATATCCAAAAAAGCCTCTAAGTTTCCTTTATTTTCAGCAATTTTTTGCGACTTAAACAAGACCAAAGGTTTGAGGTTGATGCCATGTTTCAAAGCGATTTTCTTGCGGTATTGGCTGATAATGATTGCCTGCAACATACGAGTTGGAAGTTCATTATCTACTAAGTGGAAAAGAACATCTTTAGAGTACTTATCCAAGCGGAACTCTTTCAAGTCATACTTGAAAATCAAAGATTTTTCATATTTTTTGGCAATATCTGGATTTGCTAAGTCAATGGTTGCTGTAAATTCAAATAAAGAAGATTTACGTGCTGTACTTTGAATGTTTTCAATCGTCGCCGTCCAGCTGTCGTTCTCATCTTTTTCTTTCTTACCGAGTCCAGCATTCAAGTGATGAGCCTCATCTGCCAATAACACAAGCGACAAATCTTCAAATTGCTCATAAGTTAGGCGATTTTCCCTTGGGGTGTTTAAATCTTGGTGAAGTTTTTGAATGGTTGTAAAAACAATATTGATACTATCAGGCTGACTATCGGAAAAATCTGTCACTTCACGTACTCCCACCACTTGATTATCAATCGTTATTTTATCCGCAAACAAGTATTTTCCCATCTCATTAGGCAAGAAGTTTGCCCTTGTCTTGGTAAGGATATTGTCGTTATTAACAAAAAAAATAAAATTGCGTTCACCCTGTTTAAATTTTTCGAGGATAATCGCTGCCATCAGCAAAGTTTTTCCTGAACCGGTCGCCATATTGTAGAGGACTTGTTCTGGTTTTTTTCGATTCTTCTCATCCCTTTTGTAGTAAAGATACCTCCCTAACGCCTCTTTCTGGTAAGGACGCAGTGGAAATTTCAGATTTTGCGTGATGTAGTCTGGAATGCTTGCCTTAAAGTCAATGAAGCCATTTTCACTAGCTTGCTTATAAATTTCATACACAAAAGCCATCACTTACTCCTCTCCATAGAAGTCTTTATTGAGTTTTTTCTCTTCTAGTAAAATGCCATAGTCGCTATCATCTATCTCTGAGTAATTAACATACAGGTTATTATTATCCACCAACTCCAGCAAGACTTGTTTTTGTTCAGCTAGTGAAAGTTTTTCGAACTCTGACTTTTTCAACTTTTTAGGGTCGACACGATAAGATAGGAACGAAGACTTTTTAGCTTGTTCAAATAGTTGAGATAGAGTTTCAGACTCTCTTGCCTCTAAGACTGTATTTTTAAAATCCTGGGCATCATTTTTGAGTTCGCAGTAGACAAACGAACCTCCACCCTGCCAGTCGACAGATTTTGAAATACCACCTTGTTCGCCCTCAATCACTTTTTCCAAACGTTTAACGGACACGGTCTCAATGTAGTCCATTTGTTCAATACCAATGTACTGGCGGTTCATTTTATGGGCAACGGCTGCTGTTGTACCTGATCCGAGGTGGTAATCTAGGACGATGTCTCCATCATCGGTCGTTAAATCAATAAACTTTTTAACCAGCTGTTCTGGCTTAGGGTAATCAAAAACTTTTTCTTTGAAAATTTCTTCTAAAACTTTAGTTCCCTGACCAGAAAAACTTTCATCAATCCAAGATGTAAAAACTGTTTGTTTCTTCCCATCACCTTTATATATTTTTTCGTAGAGCTCTGTTCTACCATCTTTTTCAAGTGACACTACCATATCATTTTTTATAGCTTCTTCAAGTCTATTTTTACTCCATCTCCAGCACCCATCATCTCCATTCGGTAAGATTGGCAATACTTTATTACCCTCAAATTCAACTTCATAGAAGAGGTTAGGGCGGTCTTCTCTTCGACTGTTGCTTCCCCATTTTCGAATAAGCTGAGTTTTATAGTTTCCTCGGCTATCTTCATAAGCATAGTTTGAAGTGTCTTCGATAAAAGCTTTATTCAAGATTGCTCGTTCTTTATTTTTGGCGTAAAAAATTATAGTTTCGTGAATTTGAGCAATATATTTACTATCTTGACGACCTCCTCGACCTTTCCAGACAATATTTGAGATAAAATTATTTCTGCTGAACACCTCATCCATCAAAACTTTTAGATATGCTTGTTCATTGTCATCACATTGTACAAAAATTAAGCCATCATCACTCAGCAACTCCCGAGCCACCTCTAAACGATTCTTCATAAAAATTAACCATGTTGAATGATTGAAGCTATCATTGTAATTAAAGCTATCATTACCTGTATTGTAAGGCGGATCAATATAAATGAGTTTGACTTTCCCAGCAAAACGCTTTTTCAAACTATGCAGAACGATAAGATTATTCCCTTTGATGATAAGATTATCAGTATCTTTTATCTCTTCCACGTTATGCTCGCCAGTTTCGTCATAACGTTTAAAGTTAGTCAAGACCTTATCATCCAGTAAACGATTGATTTCTGTTGGAGCGAGTGTTTCATTAAAGAAAACCTCTTGACGTTTCACATCGTCCTTGGTTTGCCCTCCCTCAAGCACACAATCTTTATAAGGAAAATTCAGCACAACTTCTTTATTTTCAGAAAGATAATTTCTGTCTGGCATCCCAAGACCTATTTTTGTTTTGTAGGCTGTAAAGCTGTCAGGCAAGAACTCCTTGTTATTTAGAAATTGCAAAAAGATATCTTTTTTAAAGACCAATACCCCATTTTGTAGCTTTGAAAAGAAATGATTGGTCATTTTTTCATTACTACTCAACTGATTGAGTAAGTCAGGACTGTACTGCCGTGCCAGCTCAGCCAGCTTATTTTTATTTAGCACACCATCCACTAAAAACTTAGGATTTTTAGAGAGAACCTGCTCTAATTCATGTTTCATATACGGAATCTCCTTCTCACTTAAAATTTGTGAAGAGCTGATAGTATTCCTTTATATGTATATATAAAGGAAGGGTATACCCTTCGGTTTTATTCAATTTTCTAGTTCTATTATAGCATATTTGAGCATGTTTAAAAGAAATGATAAAAAAGCTTGAGGAATCTTGTATTTCCTCAGGCTTTTCTTATCCTTTAAAAGTGACAATAGTCGCACCACTGCCTCCAGCATTTTGTGGGGCATAGCCAAAACTCTTGACATGTTTGTTTCTTTGTAGATATTTGGTGACACCTTCACGGATAACACCTGTTCCAATACCATGGATGATGTCAACTTGAGCCATATTATTAAGCAGGGCTTGGTCTATAAAGGCATCTAGCTCATTCATGGCTTCTTCATAGCGTTTACCTCGAAGATCCAGTCTGGCTTGTGGGCCACGACCAGATGTCCGTTTCACAACATTGACTTGTTTCTTCTTGACTGGTTTTTCTTGCTGAACTTGAACAAGGTCAAATTCTTTCTCTTCCAAGGTCATCTTAATCAAGCCAACTTGGGCTTCCCAGCGACCGTCTTTGAGTTGACTGGTCAAGGTACCACGCTGTCCATAACTGAGAACAACGATATCATCTCCCACCTTTGGAGCTCGTTTTTTCTTGGCCTTTTGAAGGACCTTGTTTTTAGACAAGTCCACTTTTTCAGGAGCCAATTTTTTCAATTTGGCCTTGGCGTCAATGATTTCATGGGGTTTGAGTTGAGATTTACTGTGGAGATTTTTGAGAATCTGGTCACTCTCACTTAGGGCCATGTCCACAATCTCAGCAGCCTGTTCACGCGCCTTGTTAAGCTCGGTTTCCTTTTCACGATTGAGCTCGTTATAAAGTTTTTTTAGAGCACGGTTCATCTTGAGATTTTCTTGCTCCACCTCACGGATATTGTCCAAGCGTTTGCGGCTCTCTAGCGTCTGCTCTTCCAGTTGCTCAATAATCCGGTTGACATCATTGTCCTGATTGACCTGCTGACTGGCATCCCCTACGATAACTTCAGATAGACCTAAACGTTTAGCAATTTCGAAGGCATTGCTTCGGCCAGGAACTCCCTGCATAAAGCGATAAGTCGGGCGAAGAGTCGCAGTATCAAACTCCATGCTGGCATTTTGAACAAAGGCTGTCTCAATACCGTAGGCCTTGAGTTCTGGATAGTGGGTGGTTGCCATGGTCTTGACTTGACGCAGACGAATGTCCTCCAGAATAGCCATGGCAAGAGCAGCTCCTTCTTGAGGGTCTGTACCAGCTCCCAACTCATCCAAGAGCAAGAGCGAATGTTGATTGACCTTGCCAAGAATATCCACAATATTGGTCATGTGGCTAGAGAAGGTAGACAAGCTCTGTTCAATAGACTGCTCATCGCCAATATCAGCAAAAATTTCTTCAAAAATACCCACACGACTTCCCTTGTCTGCTAAAATCGGCAAACCGGACTGAGCCATAACCTGCGTCAATCCCAGAGTTTTAAGCATGATGGTCTTCCCACCAGTATTTGGACCTGTAATGACAATAGCTGTTAAATCTTGACCAAAATGGACATCATTTGCGACGGCATTTTTGACCAAAGGATGGTAGACATGGAGTAGTTGAATCTCTTGATTTTCTGACAGTTGAGGCACAACTGCTTGTCTTTCTTGGATAAAGCGGACCTTGGCACGAATCAAGTCCAGATGGCCGATAATCCAAGCATCATTGGCAATCTCAGCCGCATGAGGGCGGACACGCTCAGAAATTTCTTGGAGAATGCGAAGCATTTCATAGCGCTCATCTGCTCGCAAACTAGCAATTTCTTCGCTCAGTTTGACCACCTCACGGGGTTCGATATAGACGGTATTTCCACTAGCAGAAATATCATGAACGACACCTGCAATCTTATTGCGGTAGGTGTTTTTGACAGGTAGAACCTGACGGCCATTTCTGCTGGCAACAATTCCTTCTGTCAACATCTGCGCTTTTTGCTTGAGCAGATCCTGTAAAACATCGCGTACCTGACTCTCGCTATCATGGATTTTTCGACGGATTCGCGCCAATTCTTCACTTGCGAAATTTTCAATGAAACCTGCATCATTAAAAGCTTGGAGATTTCCTTGTAATTGCGGAAAATCATGTAATTTCTCAAACCAAAGGGCTAATTCTTCCAAGCTGACATTTTCCAGATTAGCATAAAAACTTTGCAGTTCTCGACTAGCAAGAAGCACGCGCTTCAAGAGTAGGAATTCTTCGATATTGAGGTCCGCTCCCATCTCCAACCGCTTGCAAACTCCTGCAATTTCCTTAGTTTCGAGAATGGTAAAATGCGGTTGCTCGACAAAGAGAGCCTGCATTTCCTTCATCTCAGCAAAAGCCTGTTTGATTTTATCCGCTTTGGCAGTCGGAGCTAGCTGTCTCAATTGCTCCAAGCCCTGCTCGGTCAACAAATGAGGCTCAAACAAGGCCTTGACCTTATTGAACTCTAATGTTTCTAATATTTTCTTATTCATCTTTATTTCCTTGTCTTTGAATGTCTAGGTGTGGTAGCTTTTTACATTCTGATAGATTCGAGTCAAATCTGTAAACAAAGGGCTAGGAAAATTCCTGCCCTTTTTATCCGATTAAATTTG
>CAJZGT010000024.1 GCA_916048145.1 uncultured Streptococcus sp. | reverse complement strand
TTGATATGGAAGTCGAAGTAGAACTCAAGCAAGGAGGCTACCTACCTGTTGAGAATAATCCAGCCTTGGCGCGTGAACTGATGGACTTCTTTGAAGAAAAAGACGGAATTGAGTTAATTGATATCGAACCTGCTATGACAGGTGAGGACTTTGGTTATCTCCTTTCGAAGGTAGATGGCGTTATGTTCTGGCTAGGTATTGATAGTCCCTACGCTCTTCACCACCCACAGATGAGTCCCAAGGAAGAAGCCTTAGCCGTTGGGGTGGAAGCAGTATCTAGTTTTCTGAAAAAGAAGGCAGCAGAGTAGAGGTGCTGGCTATGAAAGCAGAACTACGCAAGAAAATTTTGCAAGAAATGAAGGCTTTACCTCGACAGCAAAAACAGTTTATAGACCAAGCTTTAACTGAGCGACTTTTACAACACCCCTTTTACCAAGAAGCCGAGGTCATCGCAACCTATCTCTCTTTTCCGCACGAATTTCAAACACAGGAATTGATTGAGCAGGCGCTGAAGGACGGCAAGAAGGTTTTGATACCCAAAACCTATCCCAAGGGGTGCATGGACTTTGTGGTCTATGATTCGCAACAGTTGGTAAAAACTTCTTTTGGATTACTGGAGCCACAGGGAAATTTGGAAGTGGTGGATGCCTCTCAGATTGATTTGATTCATGTTCCTGGTCTGGCTTTTACGACCAAGGGATATCGGATAGGATACGGTGGAGGCTATTATGACCGCTATCTGGAACATTTTTCTGGTCATACTTTGAGTACGATATATCCTTGTCAAATTCAGGACTTTATCCCTGAAAACCATGATATTCCTGTTCAGGAGGTATTAATTGATGAAGGAAATCTTTGATAGACGTTATCCTGTGACGAGTTTCTTCCTCTTAGTGACGGCCTTGGTATTTCTACTAATGCTGGTGACTACAGGTGGAGACTTTGACAGGGTGGATACATTATTTCGATTTGGAGCCATGTATGGCCCGGCTATTCGCCTCTTTCCTGAGCAGGTTTGGCGTCTCTTCTCTGCCATTTTTGTTCATATTGGGTGGGAGCATTTCATTGTTAATATGCTTTCGCTCTATTATCTTGGTAGGCAAGTAGAGGAAATTTTTGGATCCAAGAAGTTTTTCTTTCTCTATCTCTTATCTGGAATGATGGGCAATCTCTTTGTTTTTGTATTTAGTCCCAAATCCTTAGCAGCAGGAGCTTCTACTTCTCTCTATGGACTATTTGCTGCGATTATTGTTCTTCGCTATGCAACGCGTAATCCTTATATCCAGCAGTTGGGACAATCCTATCTGACACTTTTTGTGGTTAACATTATTGGAAGTGTTCTGATTCCAGGAATTAGTCTAGCAGGTCATATCGGAGGTGCAGTCGGTGGAGCATTTCTAGCAGTTATCTTTCCAGTTAGAGGAGAGAAACGGATGTATAGCGCTAGTCAGAGACTGGTAGCAGTAGTGTTATTCGTAGGACTCGCAGTTCTGCTTTTCTACAAGGGAATGGGGTTGTGACGACTAATATGTAAACTTGAATAAGAAAAAAGCTACTTAAAAATGAGTAGCTTTTAATGTGATTTGGAACCATTCGAAACAATACAGCAAGTTAAAATAAGGCTTTGTATGTAGATGATTTGAGAAAGTGAGCGCCCATTCTATCGCGAAGAAGTCATTTGTAAATAAGTTTTTTTGCAGAAAATTGAGAATGGTGTGCTTTTTTATTTCTTTTGTATTAAGTTTCTAGAATATAGTGTTGTATTAATCTTATTATATATTTTAAAAATAGAAAATGCTATAATATTAGAAATTGATTGAAGAATTATTAGAATAAAAGAGGTATAAAGTTGGAAAATTGTGTTTACATTATTTCAGGCCCTCCAGGCGTTGGGAAAAGCACAGTCAGTAAGGAGTTGGCCTATTCTTTTAAGAAAAGTGCAGTAATTGAAGGCGACATGATTTATTTAATGATTAAAGGAGGACTCGTGGCTCCTTGGGAAGATGATGGTTATTACATGGATTTATTTTGGGATAATATTATCAGTCTGATCAATAATTTCATCGACCGAGGCATTACCGTTGTGATAGAATATGTCATTTTTGAAGAGCAACTAAAGAAAATTGCAACCTTCTTAAAAGAAAAACAAGTTGGCCTAAAATATTGTGTCTTAATGGCCGAAGAAAAAACCTTGAAAGATAGGGATGATTCTCGAAAAGAAATTGAAAGAGTGGGCAACTTATCCATACAAGCAAGAAGTGAGTTTCTAGCTAAAAATAAGGAGAAGAAAAAACATTTTCTGTATACAGATGATTTAGATGTCCCCAAAATAGCAAATATCATTAAAACTTCAAATCGATTTTTGATTGAAAATCTGTAATCTGTCATTAAGGACCGAGGTTGAGTTGGTAGATTTAGAGACATATCAAATAAATCTTTAAATTGTATGTAAATTTGTAAAATAATTAAGTCTCCAGAGTCAACTTGCTGGAGACTTAATTTATTATCTGGAAACTAATTCTATTCCTTCTCAGCCAATTCTTTTCCCAGTTGGATGAGGTAATCTTTCAAGTCATCTTTGACTTGTGGGTGCTTGAGGGCGTAGTCAATAGATGTTTTCATAAAGCCAAACTTATCCCCAACATCGTAACGAGCGCCTGTGAATTCGCGAGCGAAAACACGTTGTGTTTTATTGAGAGTATCGATTGCATCAGTAAGCTGGATTTCATTTCCAGCACCAGGAGCTTGATTTTCGAGGATTTCAAAAATTTCTGGTGTGAGCAGATAGCGTCCGATAATTGCCAAGTCACTTGGAGCATCTTCTGGAGCTGGTTTTTCAACGAAAGTTTCGACACTGTAGAGACCATTAATCCCTTCGCCTTGAGGCGCGATAACTCCATATGCTGAAACTTCTTCATGAGGGACAGGCATAACAGCGATTGTTGATGCGTGAGTCGACTCGTAATCATTCATCAATTGTTTTGTCAAAGGGACAGCGTTGTCATCTGTGATATCCATTAGATCGTCACCAAGCATGACAACGAAGGGCTCATTCCCTACAAAAGCTTTTGCTTGTAAGACAGCATCTCCAAGACCACGAGGATGGCTTTGACGGATAAAGTGAAGGCGAATGCCAGTTGTTTCGTCTACTAATTTTAGCAAGTCATGTTTGCCTTTTTCTTTGAGGTTGTACTCAAGCTCAAAGTTTGAGTCAAAGTGGTCTTCAATAGAACGTTTTGATTTACCAGTGACAACCAGAATATCTTCAATACCTGATTTGAGAGCTTCTTCTACGATAAATTGGATAGTTGGTTTGTCTACAATTGGCAACATTTCTTTAGCAAGTGCTTTGGTTGCTGGTAAAAATCGAGTCCCGAGTCCAGCGGCAGGGATGACTGCTTTTCTAACTTTTGATGTCATAAGAATCCTTTCTTTAGAGGGTTAAGACCACTCATTTTCTGCTTTAAATTCATTGTTCATGATGTCATAAATGGCATCTTTGATATTGGTTCCGTGGTAGATAACTTGGTAAATGGCCTGTGTAATGGGCATATAGACTCCAAGTTCTTGCGCTAGTTCATAGGCTGCTCGAGTTGTTGAGATTCCTTCAATCACCATGCCCATATTGACTTCGATATCAGCTAGGGATTCTCCACGACCAAGAGCATCTCCGGCTCTCCAGTTACGAGAGTGGATGGAGGTTCCCGTTACAATCAGGTCTCCTACACCAGACAAGCCACTATAGGTCAATGGATTGGCTCCGAGTGCTACCCCTAGACGAGTAATTTCTGCCAAACCTCGAGCGATGATGGCTGCCTTGGCATTGTCACCAAATCCCAAACCATGTAAAGCTCCAGCACCGACAGCGATAATGTTTTTAAGAGCACCAGCGGTTTCGACCCCGATAACATCCGTATTGGTATAAAGTCGGAAGTAGTGATTACTAAAGAGTTCTTGAACGTATTGAGCTGTTTGTAAATCTTTAGAAGCAGCAGTGATTAAAGTTAGGTCACGCACAATGGTTTCTTCTGCATGACTAGGGCCTGAAACAACGACAATATCACTGCGGAGATGTTCAGGAATTTCTTCTTCAAGAATGGTTGATAATCGTTTATGGCTATCAGGTTCTAATCCCTTTGATGCGTGCATGATGATAGCCTTATGGTCTAAGGTTTTTGCAACTTGTTGGGCAACAAGTCGTGTCACTTTTGTTGGGACAACAAACAAAATCGCATCTACATCTTTCAGTGCCTCTGATAAGTCGGTGTAGGCAATGATATTTTCATCTAGAACGACATCTTTAAAGTAGTGTTTGTTAGTATGATTGGTATTAATTTCATTGATTTGTTCGGGAAGATTTCCCCAAATACGTACCTCGTGTCCATTGTCATTTAAGACTTGTGAAAGGGCAGTTCCCCAAGAACCAGGCCCCAAGACGGCGATGGTTTGTTTTTCCATATTCCCCTCCTTTATAACCTTCTTTTTACTATTTTACCATAAAAACCTTTATCAAAAAACCTTTATCATGCATTACTGTAGATGAAAGCGCACTAATTTGTATCAAGGAGACTTCTTTGACAAGTTCTCACTTTTTTGCTAGAATAACATCACACAAACAGAATGAGAAGGAGCTGACGTATTGTCGCTCCCTTTTGTCTATTTTTTAAGGAGAAAGTATGCTGATTCAGAAAATCAAAACCTACAAGTGGCAGGCCTTAGCTTCGCTTCTGATGACAGGCTTGATGGTTGCTAGTTCACTTCTGCAACCGCGTTATCTGCAGGAAGTGTTAGACGCCCTCCTTGCTGGGAAATATGAAGCTATTTATAGTATCGGAGCTTGGTTGATTGGCATGGCCGTGGTCGGTCTGGTTGCTGGTGGGGTCAATGTTATCCTTGCAGCCTATATCGCCCAAGGAGTTTCATCCGACCTTCGAGAGGATGCATTCCGTAAAATCCAAACCTTTTCTTATGCCAATATTGAACAATTTAATGCGGGAAATCTAGTCGTTCGCATGACAAATGATATCAACCAGATTCAGAACGTCGTCATGATGACCTTCCAAATTCTTTTCAGACTCCCCCTCTTGTTCATCGGTTCGTTTATCTTGGCGGTTCAAACATTACCTTCTCTGTGGTGGGTGATTGTTCTCATGGTAGTCTTGATTTTTGGTTTGACTGCTGTCATGATGGGAATGATGGGGCCTCGTTTTGCCAAGTTTCAAACCCTTCTTGAGCGCATCAATGCCATTGCCAAGGAAAATCTGCGCGGTGTTCGTGTGGTCAAGTCCTTTGTCCAAGAAAAAGAGCAGTTTGCTAAGTTTACGGAGGTTTCAGACGAGCTTCTCGGTCAAAATCTTTACATCGGTTATGCCTTTTCAGTAGTGGAACCTTTCATGATGTTGGTCGGTTATGGGGCGGTATTCCTCTCTATTTGGCTAGTTGCAGGGATGGTTCAGTCGGAACCGTCAGTTGTTGGCTCCATTGCTTCCTTTGTCAATTACCTGAGCCAGATTATCTTTACCATTGTTATGGTTGGATTTTTGGGAAATTCTGTCAGTCGTGCCATGATTTCTCTGCGTCGTATTAGAGAAATTCTTGATGCAGAGCCAGCCATGACCTTCAAGGATGTCCCAGATGAAGAGTTGGTCGGAAGCCTTAGCTTTGAAAATGTAACCTTTACCTATCCAATGGACAAGGAACCAATTCTGAAAGATGTGAGCTTTACTATTGAACCTGGTCAGATGGTTGGTGTAGTTGGAGCCACTGGTGCAGGAAAATCAACCTTGGCTCAATTGATTCCACGTCTCTTTGACCCGCAGGAAGGGGCTATCAAAATCGGAGGCAAGGATATTCGAGAAGTGAGTGAAGGGACCCTGCGTAAAGCTGTCTCTATCGTTCTCCAACGTGCCATTCTCTTTAGTGGAACGATTGCAGATAACTTGAGACAGGGCAAAGGAGATGCCACTTTATTTGAAATGGAGCGTGCAGCCAATATTGCTCAGGCTAGCGAATTTATTCATCGTATGGAAAAAACCTTTGAAAGTTCAGTTGAGGAACGAGGAACCAACTTCTCTGGTGGACAAAAACAAAGGATGTCGATTGCGCGTGGAATTGTCGGCAATCCACGTATTCTGATTTTTGACGATTCGACCTCAGCCTTGGATGCTAAGTCAGAGCGCCTGGTTCAAGAAGCCTTGAATAAGGACTTGAAGGGAATAACAACCATTATCATCGCGCAAAAGATTAGCTCGGTTGTTCACGCGGATAAAATCTTGGTTCTAGATCAAGGCCGATTGATTGGTCAAGGCACGCATGCAGACTTAGTTGCCAACAATGCCGTTTACCGTGAAATCTATGAAACACAGAAAGGAAAGGAGGAATAAAATGAAGACAGTTCAATTTTTCTGGCATTACTTTAAGGTCTACAAGTTCTCATTTGTGGTTGTTATCTTGATGCTGGTTCTATCAACTCTTGCCCAAGCCCTCTTTCCGGTCTTTTCTGGACAAGCGGTGACGCAGCTAGCTAATTTAGTTCAAGCTTATCAAGATGGCAATCCAGAACTTGTCTGGCAAAGTCTATCAGGAATCATGGTCAATCTTGGTCTGCTAGTTTTGGTTCTGTTTATCTCCAGTGTGATATACATGTGTCTCATGACGCGCGTGATTGCAGAATCTACCAACGAGATGCGTAAAGGCCTCTTTGGTAAACTTGCTCGGTTGACGGTTTCTTTCTTTGACCGCCGACAAGATGGCGATATCCTATCTCGTTTTACTAGTGATTTGGATAATATCCTCCAAGCCTTTAATGAAAGTCTGGTTCAGGTCATGAGCAATATTGTTTTATACATTGGTCTGATTCTTGTCATGTTTTCGAGAAATGTGACGCTTGCCCTCATCACCATTGCCAGCACACCAGTGGCTTTCCTCATGCTGATTTTTATCGTGAAAATGGCACGCAAATACACCAATCTCCAGCAGAAAGAGGTAGGGAAACTCAATGCCTATATGGATGAGAGTATTTCAGGCCAAAAAGCTGTTATTGTTCAAGGAATTCAAGAGGATATGATGGCAGGATTTCTTGAACAAAATGAGCGCGTGCGCAAGGCAACCTTTAAAGGAAGAATGTTCTCAGGAATTCTTTTCCCTGTCATGAATGGCATGAGTCTGGTTAATACAGCCGTCGTCATCTTTGCTGGTTCAGCTGTACTTTTGAATGATAAGACTATTGAAACAAGTACAGCCCTAGGTTTGATTGTTATGTTTGCCCAATTTTCACAGCAGTACTACCAGCCTATTATCCAAGTTGCAGCTAGTTGGGGAAGCCTTCAGTTAGCCTTTACTGGGGCTGAACGGATTCAGGAAATGTTTGATGCAGAGGAAGAAATCCGACCTGAAAAGGCTCCAGCCTTCACTAAGTTGCAAGAAGGTGTCGAAATCCGTCATATCGATTTTGCATACTTACCTAATAAACCTATTTTGAAAGATGTCAGCATTTCGGCCCCTAAAGGCCAGATGACAGCAGTTGTTGGTCCGACAGGGTCAGGGAAAACGACTATTATGAACCTCATCAATCGCTTCTATGATGTTGATGCTGGTGGTATTTATTTTGACGGCAAAGATATCCGTGACTACGACTTGGATAGTCTCAGGAGCAAGGTGGGGATTGTCTTGCAAGATTCGGTCTTGTTTAGCGGAACGATTCGAGACAATATCCGTTTCGGTGTGCCAGATGCTAGTCAAGAAATGGTTGAGGCAGCAGCCAAGGCAACCCACATTCACGACTATATCGAAAACTTACCTGATAAATACGATACTCTTATAGATGATGACCAGAGCATCTTCTCAACAGGACAAAAGCAATTGATTTCTATCGCTCGAACCCTGATGACAGATCCAGAAGTTCTCATTCTCGATGAAGCCACTTCAAACGTAGATACGGTGACAGAAAGCAAGATTCAGCATGCCATGGAGGCGGTTGTAGCAGGCAGAACCAGTTTCGTCATTGCTCACCGTTTGAAGACCATCCTCAATGCAGACCAGATTATTGTCCTCAAAGATGGAGAAGTCATTGAACGTGGTAATCACCATGAACTCTTAAAACTAGGTGGATTCTACTCAGAACTCTATCACAATCAATTTGTCTTTGAATAAGAAAGAGGTTGTCCTATGTGGACAGCTTTTTCTTGTCCATAAAAAATATTTATCACAGCCTTAAAAAAAACATATTAGACGAAAGGCGTTTTGAGTGATATGATAGGACTATCGTTATACTCAATGAAAATCAAAGAGCAAACTAGGAAGCTAGCCGCAGGTTGCTCAAAACACTGTTTTGAGGTTGTATATAAGACTGACGAAGTCAGTAACATATCTACGGTAAGGCGACGCTGACGTGGTTTGAAGAGATTTTCGAAGAGTATTAACATTCGAAAGGAGAGACATCATGACTAGAACGGTTGTAGGAGTTGCTGCAAATCTATGTCCCGTAGATGCAGAGGGCAAAAACATTCATTCATCTGTATCTTGTAGATTCGCAGAGAGTATTCGTCAAGTCGGTGGTCTCCCTTTAGTTATTCCTGTTGGTGATGAGTCAGTTGTACGCGATTATGTAGAAATGATAGATAAACTTATCTTGACAGGCGGTCAAAATGTCCACCCTCAGTTTTATGGAGAGAAAAAGACCATCGAGAGCGATGATTACAATCTAGTGCGTGATGAGTTTGAATTGGCCCTCTTGAAAGAAGCGCTTCGTCAGAATAAACCAATTATGGCAATCTGTCGCGGTGTTCAACTTGTCAATGTTGCCTTTGGTGGAACGCTCAATCAAGAAATCGAAGGTCACTGGCAAGGCCTACCTTTCGGAACATCTCACTCTATTGAGACAGTAGAAGGAAGCGTAGTAGCCAAGCTGTTTGGAAAAGAAAGTCAGGTCAATTCCGTTCATCGTCAGAGTATTAAAGATTTGGCCCCTAATTTCCGTGTAACTGCTATTGATCCAAGAGACCAAACCATCGAAGCGATTGAGTCTATCGACGAACACCGCATTATCGGGTTGCAGTGGCATCCAGAGTTTCTGGTTAATGAAGAAGATGGCAATTTAGAATTATTTGAGTATTTATTGAATGAACTGTAACGACTGGTGTATCTGGTCGTTCTTTATTTTATTTTTTCAATTTTTTTGAATGTGGATTTTTACGCAAACGTTTGAATTCTGATAAAAATTGGAGAAATTCGACAAAAAAACTTGAAAAAAACGAAGGCAAGCGTTATGATAGAAAAGAAGAAATATTGGAGGAATAACATGTCACATATTAAATTTGATTATTCAAAAGTTTTAGACAAATTTGTTGCACCACATGAAGTGGAATACATGCAAGCACAAGTAACAGCAGCAGATGAATTGATCCGTAAAGGAACTGGTGCTGGTAGCGACTTCTTGGGATGGTTGGACCTTCCTGAAAACTACGACCGCGAAGAATTTGACCGCATCTTGAAAGCTGCTGAGCAAATCAAATCAGACAGCGATGTCTTGGTTGTAATCGGTATCGGTGGATCTTACCTTGGTGCCAAAGCAGCAATTGACTTCTTGAACCACCACTTTGCAAACTTGCAAACAAAAGAAGAACGCAAAGCTCCACAAATCCTTTACGCAGGAAACTCAATCTCATCTACTTACCTTGCTGACTTGGTGGAGTATGTTGCAGACAAAGACTTCTCAGTAAACGTGATTTCTAAATCAGGTACAACAACTGAACCAGCTATCGCTTTCCGTGTCTTCAAAGAACTTTTGGTTAAGAAATACGGTCAAGAAGAAGCCAACAAACGTATCTATGCAACAACTGACCGCCAAAAAGGTGCTGTTAAGGTTGAAGCAGATGCTAACGGTTGGGAAACATTTGTGGTTCCAGATGATATCGGTGGACGCTTCTCAGTATTGACAGCCGTTGGTTTGCTTCCAATCGCTGCATCAGGAGCTGACATCAAAGCCCTTATGGAAGGTGCGAATGCAGCTCGCAAAGACTACACTTCAGATAAAATCTCTGAAAACGAAGCTTACCAATATGCAGCTGTTCGTAACATCCTTTACCGTAAAGGCTATGCAACTGAAATCTTGGTAAACTATGAGCCATCACTTCAGTACTTCTCAGAATGGTGGAAACAATTGGCTGGTGAATCAGAAGGAAAAGACCAAAAAGGTATCTACCCAACTTCAGCCAACTTCTCAACTGACTTGCACTCATTGGGTCAATTTATCCAAGAAGGAACTCGTATCATGTTTGAAACAGTTGTCCGTGTTGACAAACCTCGTAAGAACGTGATTATCCCTAGTTTGGAAGAAGACCTTGATGGACTTGGTTACCTTCAAGGAAAAGACGTTGACTTTGTAAACAAAAAAGCAACTGACGGTGTTCTTCTTGCCCACACAGACGGTGATGTACCAAACATGTACGTGACTCTTCCAGAGCAAGATGCTTTCACTCTTGGTTACACTATCTACTTCTTCGAATTGGCTATCGCCCTTTCAGGTTACTTGAATGCTATCAACCCATTTGACCAACCAGGTGTTGAAGCTTACAAACGTAACATGTTTGCCCTTCTTGGAAAACCAGGATTTGAAGAATTGAGCAAAGAACTTAACGCACGTCTATAATAGAAGAAAAGAGTGGTTTGTCCACTCTTTTTACTCTCTTTATTCATAGAAATTGGACTCAGCCAAGACTTGTGATATAATATAGAGAGCAAAAAGGCAGACGCCTAGAGACTTTATAGGAGAAACTATGTCAAAAGATATCCGCGTACGTTACGCACCAAGTCCAACAGGACTACTACACATCGGAAATGCCCGTACAGCATTGTTCAACTACCTTTACGCACGTCATCATGGTGGAACTTTTATCATTCGTATCGAAGATACTGACCGTAAACGCCATGTAGAAGATGGGGAACGTTCACAGCTTGAAAACCTTCGTTGGTTAGGCATGGATTGGGATGAAAGCCCAGAAACACATGAAAACTACCGTCAGTCTGAGCGTTTGGATTTGTATCAAAAATACATCGACCAACTATTAGCTGAAGGAAAAGCCTACAAATCTTACGTTACAGAAGAAGAGTTGGCAGCTGAACGTGAACGCCAAGAAGCAGCTGGCGAAACACCACGCTACATCAATGAATACCTTGGTATGAGTGAAGAAGAAAAAGCAACTTACATCGCAGAACGTGAAGCAGCAGGAATCATCCCAACTGTTCGTTTGGCTGTCAATGAGTCAGGTATCTACAAGTGGCATGATATGGTCAAAGGTGATATCGAATTTGAAGGTGGCAATATCGGCGGTGACTGGGTTATCCAAAAGAAAGATGGTTACCCAACTTACAACTTTGCCGTTGTCATCGATGACCACGATATGCAAATTTCTCACGTAATCCGTGGAGATGACCACATTGCTAATACACCAAAACAGCTTATGGTCTATGAAGCCCTTGGTTGGGAAGCTCCAGAGTTCGGTCATATGACCTTGATTATCAACTCTGAAACTGGGAAAAAATTGTCTAAACGTGACACCAACACCCTTCAGTTTATCGAAGACTACCGTAAAAAAGGTTATTTACCAGAAGCAGTCTTTAACTTTATTGCTCTTCTTGGTTGGAACCCAGGTGGCGAAGATGAAATCTTCTCTCGTGAAGAACTCATTAAACTTTTCGATGAAAACCGCCTGAGCAAGTCTCCAGCAGCATTTGACCAGAAAAAACTAGACTGGATGAGCAATGACTATATCAAGAATGCAGACCTAGAAACTATATTTGAAATGGCAAAACCATTCTTAGAGGAAGCAGGCCGTTTAACTGACAAAGCTGAAAAACTAGTTGAGCTCTATAAACCACAAATGAAATCAGTAGATGAGATTATCCCATTGACAGATCTCTTCTTCTCAGATTTCCCAGAATTGACAGAAGCAGAACGCGAAATCATGGCGGGTGAAACAGTCCCAACAGTTCTTGAAGCCTTCAAAGCAAAACTTGAAGCGATGACAGATGATGAATTTGTGACAGAAAATATCTTCCCGCAAATCAAAGCTGTTCAAAAAGAAACAGGTATTAAAGGGAAAAATCTTTTCATGCCTATTCGTATCGCTGTTTCAGGTGAAATGCATGGACCAGAATTACCAGATACGATCTTCTTGTTAGGTCGTGAAAAATCAATTCAGCATATCGAAAATATGTTAAAAGAAATCTCTAAATAAGAAGGATGTAATAATGGACATCTGGGAAAAGATGTACGAGGAAGCACAGAAACTATACAATCCACATGAAGTATCTGATTTTGTTTATGCTAATCATGTCGTTGCCGCAGTAGAAGCAGAAGATGGACAAATATTTACAGGATTCTGTATGGAGGGGACCTGTGGTGTGTTCCATCTCTGCGCAGAGCGGGCGGCCCTCTTCAATATGTACCAATTTACAGGACAAACTAAGGTTAAGAAAGTATTAGCCTTTCGAGATAAAGCACCTTATGGTGGAAGTTCAGCCATGCCTTGCGGTGCTTGTAGAGAATTCCTTTTAGAGCTTAATGCTGAAAATAAAGATGCAGAATTCATGATGGACTATAATATAAGAAAAACAGTTAAAGTCGCAGAACTAATCCCATATTGGTGGGGAGAAGAACGTGCTTCTAAGTTTAATAATCAATAGAAGAGTCAGTATAATTCTGGCTCTTTTTACTTAATTTGAAAAAAATAGAAAAAGGTGTTGACAAAGTTAGAAAAGTGGGTATAATAGTAAGAGTTGAAAACAACAACTCTGGTCCGTTGGTCAAGGGGTTAAGACACCGCCTTTTCACGGCGGTAA
>CAJZGT010000023.1 GCA_916048145.1 uncultured Streptococcus sp. | reverse complement strand
AGTCGTTATGCTTTGATTGAATTTAGTATGAATACACCCTATCGCGATATTCATAGAGGGTTAAGCAATATTTTGATGTTAGGGATTACCCCGGTGATTGCTCATATTGAACGTTATGATGCGTTGGAAAACAATGAAAAGCGTGTTAGGGAACTGATTGATATGGGCTGCTATACGCAAGTAAATAGTTCTCATGTTCTAAAACCTAAGCTCTTCGGTGAAACCTATAAATTTATGAAAAAGAGAGCCCAATATTTTTTGGAGAAAGACTTGGTTCATGTCATTGCAAGTGATATGCATAACTTAGATAGTAGACCCCCCTATATGGAGGAGGCTTATCAGATTATTTCTAAAAAGTATGGTAGAGCCAAGGCGGAAGAGCTATTTGTAGAGAACCCTAGGAAAATTATAATGGATCAAATAATTTAGGAGAAAATATGAAAGAACAAAATACTATGGAAATCGATGTATTTCACCTATTTAAAATTCTTTGGAAACGAAAAATTCTAGTTGCATTGGTAGCAATTGTAGCTGGAGCTTTAGCTTTTGCTTATAGTGCTTTTATCGTTAAACCGGAGTTCACTAGTACTACACGGATTTATGTAGTCAACCGTAATCAGGGAGATAAGCCTGGTTTGACAAATCAAGACTTGCAAGCTGGATCATACTTGGTTAAAGACTATCGTGAAATTATTTTGTCTCAAGATGTTTTAGAAAAAGTTACATCTGATTTGAAATTAGATCTGTCACCAAAATCTTTGGCTAGTAAAGTCAAGGTAACTGTACCAGTCGATACCCGTATCGTTTCTATTTCAGTTAATGATAGAGTCCCTGAGGAAGCTAGTCGTATCGCTAACTCCTTGAGAGAAGTAGCTGCTGAAAAGATTATCAGTATCACACGCGTTTCTGATGTCACAACACTTGAAGAAGCTCGTCCCGCTATAGCACCATCTTCTCCAAATATTCGTAGAAATACAATTATAGGTCTACTTGGAGGAACAGTCTTTACGGTTATCGCTGTTCTTATCGTTGAACTGGTTGATACACGAGTGAAACGTCCAGAGGATATTGAAGATGTTATGCAAATCGCATTATTGGGAGTTGTTCCAAATTTGGATAAATTGAAATAGGAGAGAGATATGCCGACATTAGAAATAGCACAGAAAAAATTAGATCTGGCCAAAAAAGCGGAAGAATACTATAATGCCTTGCGTACGAATATACAATTGAGTGGAAATAATTTACAAGTGATTTCTATCACCTCTGTAAAACCAGGTGAAGGAAAGTCAACGACTTCTACAAATATTGCTTGGGCATTCGCGCGTGCAGGTTATAAGACCTTGTTAGTAGATGCTGATATTCGGAATTCTGTCATGTCAGGTGTCTTCAAATCACGTGAAAAAATTACGGGGTTGACAGAATTTTTATCTGGAACAACAGATCTATCTCATGGTCTATGTGATACCAATGTTGAAAATCTATTTGTGGTTCAAGCTGGGTCTATCTCACCAAACCCAACTGCTTTATTGCAAAGTGAGAACTTTAGTACTATGATTGATACACTTCGCAAATATTTTGATTATATTATTGTTGACACAGCGCCTATTGGTATCGTTATCGACGCAGCTATTATCACACAGAAATGTGATGCATCTGTTTTAGTTACTGCTGCAGGAGAAGCTAACAGAAAAGATGTTCAGAAGGCTAAAGGTCAATTGGAACAAACAAATAAACCATTCTTAGGAGTTGTATTAAATAAATTCAATACTTCAGCTGAGAAATATGGTTCTTACGGTGAGTATGGTTCTTACGGTAAAAAATAAGGGATAGACTAAGGAAGTAGTTATGGAAGAGAAAGGGATAAAAATATCTCTGGCAGTAATTCAGAGTTTTATAGTAGTGTTACTAGGGTATTCTCTTAGTTTTGTTAAAGAGACAGATATTCTTTCAACAACAATGATTGTCCTATATATTCTCCACTACATAGTATTTTATTTTAGCGATTACGGTCAAGATTTTTTTAGACGAGGAAATTTGATTGAATTTGTTCGCTTGGCAAAATATATCATTTTCTTTTCGTTGGCGATTAGTCTTTCTAATTTCTTTTTAGAAGAACGCTTTAGTATCTCTAGACGAGGTATGGTGTATTTCTTAACCTTACACTCGATTCTAATGTATCTAGTCAATATTTGTATCAAGTATTATTCGAAACGGATATTTCCTAATTTGAAATGGAGTAAAAAACTATTCTTGATTACAGCAACATCTAGAGTTGAGAAAGTGATGGATAAATTACTTGATGCTGGTGATTTCTTTGGAGAACTGGTGGCAGTTAGTGTATTAGATAAACCTAATTTCCAACATGATACTATTACAGTCGTACCGGTCGAAGATATTTTAAATTTTGCAACTCACGAAGTTGTGGATGAAGTGTTCATAAATCTTCCTAGTGAAGAATACGATATTGGTGAATTTATTTCTCGTTTTGAAACGATGGGAATTGATGTAACGGTTAATCTAAATGCTTTTGACCATAATCTAGGGCGTGATAAGAAAATCCGTGGGATGGCTGGTCTAAATGTCATTACTTTTTCGACGAAATTTTATAAGAATAGTCATGTCATTGCTAAGCGTGTCATAGATATTATTGGTTCTATTTTTGGTTTAATGATTTGTGGCTTAGTCAGTATAGTTCTAGTACCAGCTATTCGAAAAGATGGTGGACCTGCTATTTTTGCCCAGACTCGTATAGGAAAAAACGGCCGACATTTTACGTTTTATAAATTTAGATCAATGTGTATTGATGCTGAGGATAAAAAGAGAGAATTGTTGGAGAAAAATACTATGCAGGGTGGTATGTTTAAGATGGACAATGATCCTCGCATTACAAAAATTGGTCGTTTTATCCGTAAAACTAGCTTGGATGAACTTCCTCAGTTTTGGAATGTTCTGAAAGGAGATATGAGTCTAGTTGGAACAAGACCGCCAACAGTTGATGAATATGAAACATACACACCTGAACAAAAACGTCGATTGAGTTTTAAACCAGGTATCACTGGACTTTGGCAAGTTAGTGGTAGAAGTGAGATTAAGAATTTTGATGAAGTCGTTAAATTAGATGTCGCTTATATAGACGATTGGACAATTTGGAAAGATATTGAAATTCTACTAAAAACAGTTAAAGTTGTATTTATGAGAGATGGAGCGAAGTGATTTTATGAATAAAGTGAGGGAAATTCAACTAGGAGAATTATCTTTATTGAAAAGTTTTATTGCTATTTGTAGTAAATATAACTTAAGATATTATGCTTTGGGAGGAACATTGCTAGGAGCAATTCGTCATAAAGGATTTATTCCTTGGGATGATGATATGGATTTAGGAATGCCTCGAAAAGATTATGAAACATTTTTGTCTATTTGTAACAAGGAACTTCCAGAACATGTTGTTTTGAGACTTCATGATGATAATTTAGGGAATACCTCTATTATGGATACATCCTTACAAATTCCATTTGGAGATGAACTATGTAGTCCATTCATAGATATTTTCCCTTTGGATGGTTATCCAGATGATAGTTTCCGTTATTTTATTCATACAAACAAAATTAAATTCTATCGTGCACTTTCTAAAATTTCGGTAATCGATCGTCTACATGACAGAGATCGGGGAAGTTTTGAAAATGCAATTGTGAGTATATCAAAAGTTTTGAAATTAAATAAACTTCTAAAAACAGCCACTATTAACAACAAATTACAAAATCTAATTAAACAATATGATTTTGAAACTAGTTCAATAGTAGGGAATGTACTAGGTTCATACAGAGAACGTGAACTTGCTAGAAAAGAAGTATTCGGTGAACCACAATTACTAGAGTTTGAGAACTTGAAAATAAGTTGCCATGCAAACCCAGATGAATATTTAACAAAAATATATGGTGATTACATGAAGTTACCCGAAGAAGCAGAACGTAAGGGTCATTTCGAGTCTACATGGGGAGATTAATTTGAATAGTTTTGATTTAATGGGGGTCAGGATTGACCCTTTAACAATGGATGAAACAGTACAGGCAGTTGAGAAATTTGTCATTGAACAACGTCCTCTTCATTTAATGGGCGTAAACGCTGATAAGATTAACCAATGTCAATCAGATGAAGCCATTAAGAAGATAGTTAACGAGTCTGAAATCATCAATGCAGATGGTGCATCAGTAGTTCTAGCTTCTCGATTTTTGGGCTACCAAGTTCCAGAACGCGTTGCTGGAATTGATTTAATGCAAAGATTATTAAAATTAGCCGATGAAAAATCTTATTCAGTGTATTTCTTTGGTGCTAAAGAAGAAGTTTTGCAAGATATGTTGCAAAATTTTAAAGAAGAGTATCAAAACCTACGAGTAGTTGGACATCGTAATGGTTATTTTTCTGAGGAAGATGAGCAAGATATTCAGGAAGATATTCGTGAAAAGAATCCCGACTTTGTATTTGTTGGAATTACTTCACCTAAAAAAGAATACATCATCCAAAAATTTATGGATAATGGAGTGAATTCTATTTTTATGGGTGTAGGTGGTAGTTTTGATGTATTGTCTGGTCACATTCAGCGTGCCCCACTTTGGATGCAGAAATCAAACTTGGAGTGGTTGTTCCGAGTTGCTAATGAACCAAAGCGTCTCTTTAAACGATACTTTGTAGGGAATGTTACCTTTATTAAGCGAGTTTTAGATGAGAAACGAAAAACGAAAAAATAATATTTTACATATTTCACGAACGATGGATATTGGTGGTGCTGAGAGAATCGTGTACCAGTTGAGTTCTGATTTGAAAGATGAGTTTGATAGTGTCCATGTTGCTTCTACAGGAGGCCTTTGGGAACCAGAATTAGAGACCCAAGGAATTATCCATCATAAAATTCAAGATATAGACAGCAAAAATCCTCTTACTGTGTTGAAATTGCTTCTTGAAATTTATCAAATTATTAAGACAAATGATATTACTCTGGTTCATACGCATCATCGAATGGCAGCTTTTTATATTCGTGTATTAAAACTGATTAATCCTAAGCTAGTCCACGTTTACACTGCTCATAATGTCTTTAAAGATAAGTTGTCTTTATATAGATTTTCACTGAAAAATGCCTATAGTATTGCAGTTGGTCAAGCAGTTAATCAAAATTTGAAAGATGATGTGGGAGTTGCAAATAGTACTGTTATCTATAACGGAGTGATCTTGAAACAGTCAGATAGACAAGTTGACGAGATTATGAAGTTTGATGGAATCAAGCTAGGCTGTATTGCAAGATTATCTGAACAAAAAGGTTTGACCTATTTGATTGATGCTATTTCTTTGATTTCAGATGAAAAACTTCGTTTATTTATCGTTGGGGATGGAGAGCTTAGAGCCGAATTAGAAAACAAGGTTAAAGAACTAAATCTGGAAGATAAAGTATCTTTTTTAGGGTATAGACAGGATATAGTGGAATGCATTAATAGTTTTGATTTCCTAGTGTCTTCGTCATTGTTTGAGGGTTTGGCTCTAAATGTTATTGAGGCATTTATGAATGGAAAAACCATGGTTGCGACAGATATCCCTGGCATTAATGAAGTTGTTACAAAAGAAAATGGGATCTTGGTTCCTGCTAAAGATGCTAGGGCCTTAGCTTCTGCTATTGAGAGTCTAGCGACTGACTCAACTCTTAGAACTAGGTTAGCTCATCAAGCTAAAAAAGATTATGAAGAGAAGTTTAGTTATCCTTTATTTTTAGAGAATTATCGTAAATTTTATCAAAAACTAATGGGAGATTCAAAATGAAAAAAGTAATGTTAGTTTTTGGGACGCGTCCAGAAGCAATAAAAATGTGTCCCTTAGTGAATGAACTGAAGAAAAATGATTCAATCAAAACACTTGTGTGTGTAACTGGCCAACATAAAGAAATGTTAGAGCAAGTTTTAGATGTCTTTAAAGTTGTTCCTGATTATGATTTAGGAATTATGAAGGCAAATCAAACACTATTTACAATCACGACAAGTATTTTAGATAAAATTCAAGCAGTTTTAGAGCAGGAAAAACCAGATATTGTTCTTGTTCATGGGGATACTACAACCACTTTTACGACAGCTTTAGCTGCATTTTATATGGGGATTAAAGTTGGACATGTAGAGGCAGGATTGAGAACTTATAATCTTCAAAGCCCATTTCCTGAAGAATTCAATCGTCAAACTACTTCAATTATTGCGGATTTCAATTTTGCTCCGACAGAAGTGGCTAAAGAGAATCTTCTAAAAGAGGGAAGAGAGAATATCTATGTTACTGGAAATACTGTCATCGACGCCTTGAAGACAACTGTTCAAGATCATTATGATCATCCTATTTTAGAGTGGGCTAAGGACAGTAAACTAATCATGCTGACAGCCCATAGACGTGAAAATTTTGGTCAACCCATGGAAAATATGTTTAATGCAGTTAATCGTATCCTGAATGAGTTTGAAGATGTTAAAGTCGTATATCCTATTCACAAGAATCCTAAAGTTCGTGAGCTAGCAAGTAAAGTGTTTGGTGACAATGAACGTATGCAAATTATTGAACCTCTAGAAGTCATTGATTTCCATAATTTTATGAATCAAAGCTACATGATTTTAACAGATTCGGGTGGTGTACAAGAAGAAGCACCTTCTTTAGGTAAACCAGTATTGGTAATGCGTGATACAACAGAACGTCCAGAGGGGATTGCTGCAGGAACCTTGAAATTAGTAGGAACAGAAGAAGAAAATATTTATACTAATTTCAAACTGCTTCTAGAAGATGAAACAGAGTACAGCAAGATGAGTAAAGCAAGTAATCCATATGGAGATGGAAAAGCTTGTGAGCGTATTGTTGATATCATTTTGGAAGGATTATCATAATGGATCAGATTTCTATTGTTATACCAGTGTACAATGTCGAGGACTATCTTCAATATAGTGTAGGCAGTTTAAGAAAGCAGACCTATAAGAATATCGAGATTATCCTGGTAGACGATGGTTCGACGGATAGTTCTGGAGAAATTTGTGACCAATATGCTCAAGAAGATGATAGAATTAAAGTTCTGCATATTGAAAATGGCGGACAATCTAGGGCTAGAAATATAGGAGTGAAAGAGGCTTCCTCTGACTGGATTATGTTTCTAGACTCAGACGACTATTATGATTTAAGAGCGGTTGAATATTTAGTTGATTTAAGAGACAAATATGACGTCGATTTGGTTGTGACCTCAATTGTTGAAGTAAGAGATCATAAAATAAATAGTATAGGCGAGAGTTTTTCATTAGAAAATAGTAAGAAACTAGATAAAGATGAAGCTCTTGTTCAAATGTTTTACGGGAATAGTATAGGCACGTCTCCTGGGGGAAAACTTTATAAGAAAGATATTTTATTAAAGTATCCTTATCCAGAGGGAATGATATATGAAGATTTAGCGACTGCCTATGAACATATTGCAGCAGGTGGAGAGATTGCGGTAGGATTCATTCATCTATATAAATATTATCGGAGACCAGGAAGTACCGTTAATGCTGCATATAGTACAAAACTTCTAGACTTTTACAAGGCAATGGATTGCAATAGGAGTTATGTAAAACGAGACTTTTCAACCAATCAGGAAATGATTAGAGCCTTAAATGTACGGTATGTTTTTAATGGTTTTCACATTGTCCATGCATTACTCGGTTCCAAGATGTATCACGAAGTTAATAAGGTACGCAAAGAATACATTCAATATTTCAAAGATGTTGTTCCGAATCCAAATGTTACAAGGAAAAATAAATTGAAATATATATTGTTTCTAGTATCTGCAAAATTGTATAACACTATTCGAAATAAGATTGGATAATTTAAATAAACTTAGGTAAATATATGAAAATAAAAATAAAATTATCAGAGTTATTATATTTTTCAGCTTTCTTTATTTGGTTGCTTTTTAATTTCATAGCTCAAACAAACTTAGTCCATAAATACCCTGAAATTTATCGTTTTCGAATAGTTGCTATGATAGTATCTATTATAATACTTCTGATTAAACTGCTATTAGAAAGACACTCAAGTAAGTTTCTGATATTCTTCTTTTCATCTTTCTGCTTGTCTATCATTATTGGGATTACGACACATAAACTTTTTGATGCTCTCACAATAATTTCAACAATCCTATTTGTTATTTCTATAAGCAATGTGAATTTTAGAAAAGTATTGATTCTCTGGACAGTCTCGATTGTTCTCTTAATGATTTCCATATATGGTCTATTAAAGTTAGGCATAATTGAAAATACGCTGAGAGTCCAATTAGGAGGACGATTCCGTTTTAGCCAAGGATATCAATATGTTAGTCTCGGTGCTAATTATTTATTTCATCTGACTTTAGTATATCTATATTTAAGAAAAAGTAAAATCAGATTATCAGAAATTCTAATGCTTGGAATACTGAATTATTATTTTTACGTTAATACTGATACGAAATCAGCTTTCTTTCTTTCAATTCTAGCATTAGTATTGGTGTACATATTCAAAAATAAAGTAGTTAGTCAAAAAATTCTGAATGCCATTGGTAAAATTACGTTGACTGCAGGGATTCTTATTCCTATCATTTTGACTTATTTTTATAACGCAAACAGTAAATTATTTCAAATTTTAAACGTAGCTTTGACAGGAAGACTAAGTTTAGGACATAAGACATTATCTTTATATGGCGTGCATATGTTTGGGCAAAGAATTGATTGGGAATTGCAACAAAGGGCTACGTCTGTTTTTGATAATTATTTATACGTTGATTCATCTTTTGTAAATATTTTGTTGCATTATGGAGTGATTCTACTAGTTGTTATTTGGTATAGTTTCTATCAACTTAATAAAAGAGGACACTTTAATACAGTTGAGATGCTTGTTTTTATTGTATTGATACTTCACTCAATGTTTGATCCACAATTTTTTGAGTTAATGTACAATCCATTATTATTATTGATGGGTATTTCTTGGAGCAAGTATAGGTATAATTATCAAGATGTTTAAAGTTCTTGTGTTATATGTTTCTTTAGCTCTAAATAGAAACTAGTTAGGTTATTTATGTTCCAGAAAAGTTCACATAATTATTTTTGGACAGAATAATTTTCTCCGTTTAAAATAGTAGTTAAGTGAGGAATATATCCCCCTATGAAGGTTCTTAAAAATTATGCATACAATCTTTCATATCAATTATTAGTAATTATTTTACCGATTATTACGACTCCATATGTTACCAGAGTATTTAGTTCTGATGATTTAGGAACCTATGGTTATTATAATTCTATTGTTACCTACTTTATCCTGTTGGCTACCTTGGGGGTAGCCAATTATGGTACAAAGGAAATTTCTGCTAATCGAAAAACAATTCGTAAGAATTTTTGGGGAATTTATACTTTACAACTTGGAGCAACAGTCTTATCACTGACTCTCTATATTTTGCTTTGTCTAACGTTTTCGTTAATGCAAAACCCGGTAGCTTATATTTTAGGCTTAAGTTTACTTTCTAGAGGTTTAGATATTTCTTGGCTATTCCAAGGTTTAGAGGATTTTCGAAAAATTACAGTCAGAAATATTACAGTGAAACTGGTTGGCGTTATTGCTATTTTCCTATTTATAAAATCAGCTAACGACCTATATTTATATGTGTTTTTGCTTACCATTTTTGAATTGTTGGGACAATTAAGTATGTGGTTGCCGGCAAGAGAGTTTATTGGGAAACCGCACTTTGATTGGGAATATGCTAAGCAGCATTTGAAGCCAGTTATCTTATTGTTTTTACCTCAGATTGCCATATCGCTCTATGTTACTTTGGATCGTACAATGCTAGGTGCTTTGGCTTCAACAAAAGATGTAGGAATCTATGATCAAGCATTAAAGCTTGTCAATATTTTATTGACCCTAGTAACTTCATTGGGAAGTGTCATGTTACCACGAGTTTCAAATCTTTTATCATCAGGAAATCATAAAGCAGTTAATAAAATGCATGAGATGTCATTTCTGATTTATAATTTGGTTATTTTCCCTATTATGGCAGGTATGTTAATTATAAACGATGATTTTGTTAACTTTTTTCTGGGAAAAGATTTTCAAGATGCACGCTATGCAATAGCTATTATGATTCTAAGAATGTTCTTTATTGGTTGGACAAATATTATGGGGATTCAAATTTTGATTCCCCATAATAAAAATAGAGAGTTCATGCTTTCAACCACAATTCCTGCTATTGTTAGTGTCGGATTAAATCTTCTCTTTCTTCCCCAATTGGGCTATATAGGGGCAGCAATTGTATCTGTTTTAACAGAGTCTCTGGTTTGGGCTATACAGTTATTCTTTACTCTCTCTTATCTAAGAGATGTTCCGATTATAGGATCTATGATAAAAATTATGATTTCATCAGGATTGATGTATGGAATTCTGTTTTTTGTAAAAGACTTATTGAATTTACCGTCCATGTTAAATGTAGGACTTTCTACTATTTTGGGGGCAATAATTTATATCAGTTTAATTTTGATTTTTAAAGTTATAAATCTACGAGATATAAAACAACAGTTATTCAGAAATAAAGGGGTGTAATATGTACGATTATCTAATCGTTGGTGCTGGTTTGTCTGGAGCAATTTTTGCTTATGAAGCAACCAAGCGTGGAAAAAAAGTAAAAGTTATTGATAAACGTGATCACATTGGTGGGAATATCTATTGTGAAAATGTAGAAGGTGTTAATGTTCATAAATATGGTGCCCATATCTTCCATACTTCTAACAAGAAAGTCTGGGATTATGTTAATCAATTTGCTGAATTTAACAACTACATCAACTCGCCTGTAGCTAATTACAAGGGTAGCCTTTATAATCTACCTTTCAATATGAATACTTTCTATGCTATGTGGGGGACAAAAACTCCTCAAGAAGTGAAAAATAAGATTGCTGAGCAAACGGCTCACATGAAGGACGTTGAACCTAAAAACTTGGAAGAACAGGCTATCAAGTTGATCGGTCCAGATATTTATGAAAAGTTGATTAAAGGATACACTGAAAAGCAATGGGGACGTTCTGCGACTGACCTTCCCCCCTTTATCATTAAACGTCTACCAGTTCGTTTGACTTTTGATAATAACTACTTCAATGACCGTTACCAAGGTATTCCAATTGGGGGCTATAATGTCATCATCGAAAATATGTTGAAGGATGTAGAAGTAGAACTTGGAGTTGACTTTTTTGCCAATCGTCAGGAATTAGAAGCTTCTGCTGAAAAAGTTGTCTTTACAGGGATGATTGACCAATATTTCGATTATAAACATGGTGAGTTAGAATACCGTAGTCTTCGTTTTGAGCATGAAGTTCTAGATGAGGAAAATTATCAAGGAAATGCCGTTGTTAATTATACAGAACGAGAAATTCCTTATACTCGCATTATTGAGCATAAACATTTTGAGTACGGAACACAAGATAAAACGGTTATTACTCGTGAATACCCAGCTGATTGGAAACGTGGAGATGAACCTTATTATCCAATCAATGATGAGAGAAACAATGCCATGTTTGCTAAATATCAAGAAGAAGCAGTACAGAATGATAAGGTGATTTTCTGTGGCCGTTTGGCTGATTATAAATACTACGACATGCATGTGGTCATTGAACGTGCCCTAAATGTTGTAGAGGAAGAGTTTAAATAAGATAATGAAGGATAAAATTGATAGATGAAATATTATCTAAAAGAAGAATTTCTGAAGGATTCTGGTGCACGAAATGCGGGAAATAAGGCTCGAAACGATGTTGAAGAAATAGTAGTTCGTGAGGGCTATAGTCCTTTGTTATTGATGGTAGATGATTGGTATCAAATGGGGACTATTAGAGCCCAACGCCACAAGGCTAAAGCCCTATCCAAAGCTATCTCTAAGTTGAAGGAAGGGGATCAGCTACTTATTCAATTTCCTATGCTTCATCATAGTTTCTTTACGACTCATTTAGTCAAAAGAATGCAACGTAAAGGAGTGAAGGTTCACTTTATTATCCATGATTTAGAAGTTTTGCGCTACGCGAATTTGGATACAGTACCCTTGAAGCATAAAATTCGTGTTCATCTGCAGGAGTCTAGTCTTTTGAAACAAGCTGATGGTCTTATTGCTCATAATCCGGTTATGAAATCAGTGCTTGTTGACAAGGGAATTTCTGAGAAAAAAATAGTTAGTTTAGGCATTTTTGACTATCTTATCCCGAATTATCAGGAAAAAGAAGAGTTGTCGAAAGAAGGGGCTATCATTGTAGCCGGAAATTTGGCTCAAGAAAAAGCAGGTTACCTGTATGAGTTGCCTGCAAGACCAGCGTATAACCTTTATGGTGTTGGTTTTGATGAGTCTAGAAAGCTATCCAATGAAACCTATTTGGGTTCATTCCTTCCAGATGAACTTCCTTCAGCATTAGAAGGAAGCTTTGGTTTAGTCTGGGATGGTGATAGTTCTAAAACCTGTAGCGGAGTCTTTGGTGAGTATTTGAGATACAATAATTCCCACAAGGCATCCCTTTATTTGGCTTCTGGTTTTCCTATTATTGTTTGGAGGCAATCTGCTTTGGCTAATTTCGTCTTAGAAAAAGAGTGTGGAATTAGTGTTGAGAGTTTACTTGACTTAGAAGAAGTATTGGAACATTTGTCTCAAGAAAAGTATCAAGATTTGGTCAAAAATGCTAAGTCTGTAGGTCAAAAAATTCGTGAGGGTTCATATCTTCTTTCCGCATTGCAAGCTTTAAATGAATGAATCTAAAAATTTCGGCTCTTTGTCAACTGTAGTGGGTTGAAGAAAAGCTAAGATCGAGAAAGGACGGA
>CAJZGT010000022.1 GCA_916048145.1 uncultured Streptococcus sp. | reverse complement strand
GCCCAAACATTTCCATCTCCTTGGATAAAATTATCAAAGGTATACTTTTCTTTTAATCCAGTATCCGAATAAGGAATAGATGCTAACCTTGGACTATAGTCATAAAGAGTTGAATTTGTAGCTTCTTCAACTTGTGAGGTAGTCGTATCTTGAGGTTTGGTGAAAATATAGTGGGGAGTTATTTCAGCATCATAAATCTCAAAACCAGCTACTACAATGATATCTTTTAGTTGTTTTTCCCAGACCATTTCCATTTCAGATCGTGGTAAAAATATAGTGGCAACATTTTCCTCTACCTTAATGAGTTCAGCTTGAATAGCATAGAAATCATACATGGATCGAGTCAGTCTTTCTTGAGCAAATTCTAATATACGATTCCAAAATTGTTTTTCTTTCAATCCATTCTCCTCCTTTACTATTTAAAAGTTTAATACTAGACCTATTTTACCATAGAAAACAAGAATTTTCCACAAGCTGTGAAAAATAATCCACAATGTTACCAAGTTTTATCCACAGGTTGGGGATAAAAGCAGGAACTATTGATTTATTAAGCTTTTTATTGAAAAAAATAGTGGATAACCTTGTGAGATAAAAAAATAAAAGAACAGCCTTATTTCAGGCTGTTGATAATTCTACTGTATTCTTCTTGATTTGAGAAAGCAATAATGATTTTTCCGCTATCTTTTTTAGACAGTTTGATTTCTACATCTAATCCGAGTAGTTTTTTTAACTGTTCTTCTTCATTTTGTATGAAATGATTCGTTTTTTGAAGTTTCTTTTGTTTTTTCTCTGTCAGAAGAGCTTCTAACTTCCTTACAGAAATGTCTTCCTCTATAATTCGTTGAAAGAAATAGTCTTGTTGTTCCTTATTCAAGCCAACTAGCGAACGCGCATGGGCTTGTGATAGTTTGCCATTTTCTACTTCTGAGAGGATCTGTTCTGGCAAGGACAGCAAGCGAATAGAGTTGCTGATATAAGGACGAGACTTGCCCATTTTATCTGCAATTTCAGCATGGGTAAATCCTTTCTCTACAAGAGATTCATAGGCGCGTGCTTCTTCTATTGGATTTAAATTTTCTCTTTGCAAATTTTCAATGATGGACTGGACCATCATCTCTTGATCTGAAAGCTGTTTAACAACAGCTGGGATAGACCTTAGACCAGCTAAAAGTGAAGCCCGATAGCGTCTCTCTCCTGCAAGGATTTCATAACCAATAACAGGAGATTGACGAACAATAATCGGTTGAATGACCCCATTTTCTTTGATAGACTGTGCTAGTTCATGTAGTTTTTCTCCATCAAATTCTTTTCGAGGTTGATAGGGATTTTTTTGTATATCTGTGATAGAAATCATTTCAAATTTTTCCATGATTCTACACTAACACATCTTTTTTCTTATGTAAAGCTTTCTTTACATAGATGTCAATTAAGATTCTAAATCACCTGAACTCTTGTCAAGTTTAATAGATGTAGTTTCTTCTTTACCGTTACGATAGTAAGTTATCTTAATGGTGTCTCCGATAGAATGATTGTAAAGAGCACTTTGTAAGTCTGTTGATGAAGCAATGTCTTTGTCATCTACTTTTGTAATAACGTCGTATTTTTCAAGGTGACCATTGGCAGGCATATTGCTCTGCACAGAACGAACAACTACACCAGATGTTACACTACTTGGAATATTCAGTCTTCTAAGATCACTTGTATTAATATTTGAGAGATTGACCATTTGGATGCCCAAAGCTGGACGAGTCACTTTTCCGTTCTTTTCTAACTGTTCAATAATATTGATAGCATCATTTGCAGGGATTGCAAAACCAAGACCTTCTACAGATGTTCCTCCATTTGTGGCAATTTTACTTGAGGTAATTCCGATAACCTGTCCTTGAATATTGATTAGTGGGCCACCAGAGTTACCTGGGTTAATAGCAGTATCAGTTTGGATGGCTTTTGTAGAAATGGCTTGTCCATCTTCAGATTTTAAAGATACATTTCGATTAAGACTAGATACGATACCTTGAGTGACAGTATTTGCATATTCAGAACCTAACGGGCTACCAATAGCAATGGCAGTTTCTCCTACGGTTAACTTGCTAGAATCACCAAACTCAGCTACTGTTGTCACTTTTTCTGAAGAGATTTTGACGACAGCAATATCAGAGAAAGTATCCGCTCCGACAATTTCTCCAGGTACTTTAGTTCCATCTGACAAACGAATATCTACTTTGCTAGCACCATTTATAACGTGATTGTTGGTGACGATGTAAGCTTCTTTATCATTCTTTTTATAAATAACCCCAGATCCTTCACTAGAGATTTGCTGAGAATTCGTGTCAGTATCATCATTACCAAATACGCTATTTTGTCTGTTTGCTGAATAAGTAATAACAGAAACAACAGCATCTTTTACTTTGTTAACAGCCTGTGTTGTTGAATTTTCGTTCTTATAGGCAGTCTGTGTAATAGTACTATTGTTGTTAGAGGTACTTACAGTACTTTTTTGAGTTAGTTGGTTTATTGAAAAGCTACCCAAGGCTCCACTAATAAAGCTAATGACGATAACGACTAACAATTGAAACCATTTTTTGTAAAATGTTTGTAAATGTTTCATATTTGCCTCCATTTGTTTGAAATTACTGAAAGTATAAACTGACTAGCTTAATTATAACTTAAACACAAAAGTTTTTCACAAATTGTGGATAACTTTCTAAAATCTGTGTTTTTCTCGGCTAAAATTAACCTTTTATTTTGTGAATAAGATGTGAAAAAATAGAGAATATGTTAGAATAGAGTCATGAAAATTAAAGTTGTAACAGTTGGGAAACTGAAAGAAAAGTATTTAAAAGATGGTATCGCAGAGTATTCAAAACGAATTTCTCGATTTGCTAAGCTTGAAATGATTGAGTTAGCAGATGAAAAAACACCGGATAGGGCCAGTGAATCAGAAAATCAAAATATTTTAGAAATAGAAGGTCAGAGAATTTTATCAAAAGTTGGTGACCGTGATTTCGTTATTGTCTTGGCTATAGAAGGGAAAACTTTCTCCTCGGAAGAATTTAGTAAGCAGTTAGAAGAAGCTTCTATAAAAGGATTTTCTACTCTTACCTTTATTATTGGGGGGAGTTTAGGATTAGCACAGGATGTAAAAAAGAGAGCCAATCTTTCTGTCAGTTTTGGCCGTCTAACTTTACCACATCAGTTAATGAGACTAGTCCTTGTTGAACAAATCTATCGCGCTTTTACGATTCAGCAGGGATCACCCTATCATAAATAGAAAATTGACTTTTAATTGAATTTTTGGTAGAATGATTGTGTTAGGTCTCATAGCTCAGCTGGATAGAGCATTCGCCTTCTAAGCGAACGGTCGCAGGTTCGAATCCTGCTGGGATCAATATAGTAGCAAAGCTGGGAATTTTCCCAGCTTTTTTCTTAAAAAAGTACACTTGGGGAGAAAAAAATGACAGTTGAGAGAATTTTATCTAAAATGAAATTCCATTTTGTATAATAGTTTTTGTAAGTTAGCTTACAAGAAAAAAACATTTTAGGAGATTTTATTATGAAAAACACAGTTAAATTGGAACAATTTGTAGCTTTGAAGGAAAAAGATTTGCAGGAGATTCGAGGTGGGGAGATTAGGAGAATAGATAAAATTTTCATTAATTTGCTTAAAAGAAGATAAGGGAGTAGCAGAATGGATTTTTTCTTAGTAGTAGATTTTATATTATATTTTTTTATTATTAGTCACACTTACCGTTTAATTTGTAAAGATCAAATAAAAGCAAAGGAACGATACATTTTTGGTGCTTATACATTACTTGTAGAGATATTACTTGGTCTTCCCTTATATCTTCTACATTTAGATGGATTAGGGATTGTAACATTTTTATTTCCTTTGGGATCATATTTATATTTTCGATGGATTAAACAGTATGAGAGGGATAGAGGACTATTCCTAAGTTTATTACTATCTCTTTTATATGAGAGCACTCATAACTTTCTGTCCGTAACTTTCTCCTCTATAACAGGAGACAATTTTGTTTTACAATATTATGGTCTATTCTTTTTCGTTGTAACGGTGTTGACTTATTTTGTTATCTTAAAAATCATTCATTATTTCCACTTAGAACTGAACTATTTTGACAAAGACTACCTCTATCCTTTCTTGAAAAAAGTATTTTTTGCCTTACTACTGCTACATATAGTATCTTTCGTTTCAGATATGGTAAGTACGATTAAACATTTGAATAGTTTTGGAAGTATTTTATCATCTATCGTCTTTATTTCTCTCCTTTTGACCTTCTTTGCAATGAATTCTCATAAAGTTCAAATGGAGAAAGAGATTGCTTTGAAGCAGAAGAAATTTGAACAGAAACATTTACAAAACTACACAGATGAAATTGTCGGTCTGTATAATGAAATTCGTGGTTTTCGGCATGACTATGCTGGAATGCTTGTCAGCATGCAGATGGCAATTGACAGTGGTGATTTACAGGAAATTGACAGAGTTTACAATGAAGTTTTAGTGAAAGCCAATCATAAACTGCGTTCAGATAAGTACACTTACTTTGATTTGAACAACATAGAAGATTCAGCTTTACGAAGTTTGGTTGCTCAGTCAATTGTCTATGCTCGAAATAATGGTGTAGAGTTTACACTGGAAGTAAAAGATACGATTACCAAGCTACCAATTGAACTATTGGATTTGGTTCGTATCATGAGCGTTTTATTGAACAATGCTGTCGAAGGATCGGCTGATAGTTATAAAAAGCAGATGGAAGTAGCAGTTATTAAGATGGAAACTGAAACAGTGATTGTGATTCAGAATTCATGTAAAATGACGATGACTCCTTCAGGAGATCTATTTGCTTTAGGATTCTCTACTAAGGGAAGAAATCGCGGAGTAGGATTAAATAATGTGAAAGAATTATTAGATAAGTACAATAATATTATTTTAGAAACAGAGATGGAAGGCAGTACATTTAGACAAATCATTAGATTTAAGAGGGAATTTGAATGAAAGTTTTAATTTTAGAAGATGTTATTGAACATCAAGTGAGACTAGAGAGAATATTGGATGAAATTTCGAAAGAATCAAATATTCCTATTTCTTACAAGACAACAGGAAAAGTTCGTGAGTTTAAGGAATATATCGAAAATGATGAAGTAAACCAGCTTTATTTTCTAGATATTGATATTCATGGAATTGAGAAAAAAGGGTTTGAAGTTGCTCAGTTTATTCGTCATCACAATCCTTACGCTATTATCGTCTTTATCACCAGTCGATCAGAGTTTGCGACTCTAACCTATAAATACCAGGTATCAGCCCTAGATTTTGTTGATAAGGATATCAATGATGAGTTGTTTAAGAAGAGAATTGAGCAAAATATTTTCTACACGAAGAGTATGTTACTTGAAAATGAAGATGTGGTAGATTATTTTGACTACAATTACAAGGGAAATGATTTAAAAATTCCTTATCATGACATTCTGTATATTGAAACGACAGGTGTCTCTCATAAATTGCGTATTATTGGTAAGAATTTTGCAAAAGAATTTTATGGTACAATGACGGATATTCAGGAAAAGGACAAACATACTCAGCGATTTTATTCTCCTCACAAGTCATTTTTAGTAAATATAGGCAATATCAGAGAAATTGATCGAAAAAACCTAGAAATTGTTTTCTATGAAGATCATCGTTGTCCTATTTCAAGATTAAAAATTAGAAAATTGAAAGATATTTTAGAGAAAAAATCTCAAAAGTGATTGACAATTAGTAAGAAATTGATATAATGGTTATATCTGCTACAGATAGAAGGTCCGTTGGTCAAGGGGTTAAGACACCGCCTTTTCACGGCGGTAACACGGGTTCGAATCCCGTACGGACTATTTTATCCGCCATAGCTCAGTTGGTAGTAGCGCATGACTGTTAATCATGATGTCGTAGGTTCGAGTCCTACTGGCGGAGTATAGATAAAAGGGAACACAGTGTTGTTCCCTTTTTTGTATCAATTTGTATCACCAAGCATTTTCATAAGGAAGTCTGTTATTTCTTGAGGACTTTCTTTTTTTCCATGTGCAATCCAAGTTTGGCAGACACCAAAAAGTGCGTGAGTTAGATAGATGCTACTGTATTCTAATTCAGTTGTATTGAGATTTAGTTGCATAAATCGCTTCTGTAAATCTGTACTGAGCATGATATGAAGTTTATTTCGTAAGAAATTTTGGATTTCTTTGGTACCGTTTTCAGAAAGAAGAGCAGCTAGAAGTGGTTCTGACTCTAGATATTCAAATACTTCTAAAATAGCATCTCTTTTGTGATGAGCATGTTTTTGAAAAATATATTCAAATGTATGAAATAGCTTGCTTTGATAGTGCTCAATCATATCATATTTATCCTTATAGTGAGTATAGAAGCTGGAACGACTAATTCCGGCTTTTTCTGCTAACTTGACAGTAGAAATTTGATCAAATGGCTGTTCCATCAGTAATTGTACCATAGCATTTTCAATAGTTCGCTTTGTTTTTAAGCGTTTGTTACTTTCTTGCATATTTCCTCCTTGTAAACAAATTAGACTATATGTCTAAAAATGGATTTTTTATCTTGTAATTTAGATTTTTTAATGTATAATCTATTATATCAAAATTTTAGACAATATGTGTAAAAAAGGAGAAACTATGTTTAAAGAATGGAAAGCAATTTTTAAAAAACCAACCTTTATTATTGTCATGATAGGGATTTCTCTTATTCCAGCTCTGTACAATATCATATTTTTGTCATCAATGTGGGATCCATATGGTCAATTGTCTGACTTACCTGTGGCAGTTGTCAATAATGATAAAGAGGCTTCCTATAATGGTAATAGCATGTCTATAGGAAAAGACATGGTGTCCAATTTAAAAGAAAATAAAACCTTGGATTTTCATTTTGTAGATGAAGAAGAAGGGTCTAGAAGACGGTGATTATTATATGGTAGTGACTTTACCAAGTGATCTATCTGAAAAAGCAGCTTCTATTTTAACGGATCACCCAGAGCAAATGCAAATCGATTATCAGACTTCAAGTGGTCATAGCTTTATTGCAAGCAAGATGAGTGATTCTGCAATGACACAATTAAAGCAGAATGTTTCTACCAATGTAACCGAGACCTATACTAAAGCTTTATTTAACAAAATGATTGATTTAAAGGATGGTATGAGTCAAGCAGCGTCTGGTAGTGAAAAACTAACTGATGGAGCGAATCAGTTAGTGGCAGGAAGTCAAACATTAACTACTAACCTACACTCTTTAGTAGATTCAAGTTTAACATTTTCAAATGGAACGGAGCAGTTTACTAAAGGATTATCCTCTTATGTCTCTGGTGTTGAACAACTTCATCTTGGCTTAGGGAATTTTAATAGTGGTTTAGTTACATATACTGGTGCAGTGAGTCAATTAGATAGCGGATTAGGTCAATTATCTTCTAAAAGTCCTGAATTAGTAAGAGGAATCAATCAGTTATATACTGGTGTAGAATCCTATACTGGCGGTGTTTCTCAGCTTAATGCTGGTCTTAATCAATTTTCATCTGGTGTTAGTGCCTACACCAATGGAGTGGGAAGTCTTGCAACAGGTGCTAATCAGTTATCTAATCAATCAGCTACACTTCGAATGGGGGTGGAGCAATTAAGTGAAGGGATTCAACAACTTTCTAGCAAGTTAGATGCTTCGTCTGAGCAAAAAGATCAAATTAATCAATTATCTTCTGGTCTAAATCAGTAAATCAAGCTATTCAAAATATTGATGTTGGAGATACAAAACAATTAGATTCTGTTTTATCAAGTATAGTATCTCTTTCTAATCAAATGTTAGCAAGTGCTCAGTCTGATAAAGCGACTACATTAGCCAATATTCAATCGACAGCAGCTTACCAATCATTGACAAGTGAGCAACAAGCTGAGATAAGCGCTTCTGTATCTCAAAATTCGACTGATAGTATTCAATCGGCTCAGTCAATTATAGCTTTAGTACAAGGTTTACAGGGAAGTTTGGAAAACTTACAAAATCAATCTTCAAATCTTTCGACATTAAAAAATCAAGCTAATCAAGTATTACCGCTTGCTTCTACTTCTTTGACAGGATTGTCAAGTGGATTAACAGAAATACAAGGAGCTGTTACTAGTAAATTAGTTCCTGCCAGTCAGTCGATTGTATCAGGTGTAAATGCATATACTGCAGGTGTTGATAAAGTTTCTCAAGGCGCAAGTCAACTAAGTGAAAAGAATTCCACCTTGACAGGTAGTTTGGACCAACTAGTTTCAGGCTCAACTACCTTGACACAAAAATCTTCTAACTTGACAGCAGGAGTTGGTCAATTAGTTGAAAAAACTCCAGAATTAGTGTCTGGTATTGAAAAATTATCAACTGGCTCTAACCAATTGAATCAAAAGAGTCAAGAATTGATAGCAGGAGTTGATAAATTGCAGTCAGGATCGGGCCAATTAGCTGATAAATCCAGTCAGTTAATTTCAGGTGCTTCTCAATTAGAGAATGGAGCTAATAAATTGGCAGATGGAGCTGAGAAACTAGCAGAAGGTGGAACAAAGTTAACTTCTGGATTGGAAGGTTTACAGACAGGAGTTGCTTCTTTAGGACAAGGACTAAGTAATGATAGTGATCAACTCAAATCAGCATCTACGGAATCTCAAAATGCAGAGATTTTGTCAAATCCACTCAGTCTCTCCAAAACTGACAATGACCAAGTTCCTGTAAATGGAATTGCAATGGCTCCTTATATGATATCAGTTGCTCTCTTTGTTGCAGCAATATCAACGAATATGATCTTTGCGAAGTTGCCTTCAGGACGTCATCCAGAGAGTCGTTGGGCTTGGTTGAAATCTCGAGCAGAAATAAATGGTATTATAGCTGTTTTGGCAGGAATTTTGGTATATGGAGGAGTTCATCTTATTGGTCTAAAGGCTAATCATGAGATGAGAACATTTATTCTCATTATCCTAACAAGTTTAGTATTCATGTCCATGGTGACTGCTTTAACAACATGGAATAGCCGTATAGGAGCTTTCTTTTCTCTTATTTTGCTTTTATTACAGTTAGCATCAAGTGCAGGTACTTACCCACTTGCTTTGACAAATGATTTCTTTAGAGCCATCAATCCTTGGTTACCAATGAGTTATTCAGTTTCGGGATTACGACAAACAATCTCTATAACAGGAAATATTCATCATCAAGTCATTTTCCTTGTTGTGATATTAGCCCTATTTATTGGTTTAGGTATGCTAGCCTATCAACCTAAGAAAATGGAAGAAGATTAAAAAAATCGACCGCTTAATTGGTCGATTTTTTTAAGCCTTATATAACTTTCGTTTGTGATTATAGGTTCCAAATAGTAAGAGAGAAGTAAAGGAACAGATTGTTCCAGTAATAAAACCATTGGGAATAAAGGAAAGTGTAATAGTTCCTTTCCCCTTAGGAACGTCAACCGTCATAAAGCCAGTTTGAGCTTGTTTAATTTCTATTTTCTTACCATCTTGGTAGGCAGACCAACCTTTGTCATAAGGAATGGTGAAGAAAATAGACGTATCTTGTTGGACGTCATATGTAGCAAAAACCTTGTTTTTAGAAGTCGATACTGTTACTGGTTGTTCTTTAATTTTTTGAATTGCCTCAGTTAAAGTTTGGGTATCTAAACGGTAGAAGGTAGGAGATTCAAATGATACTTGTGAATTTCCAGGGAAACTAACATGAATATTGAAAGTTTTTTTCTCTTTTGTATATCCTAGATTAAAGAAGGAGAAGGCATTATCAGTTGTAAAAGTTTTCTTTTCTCCATTTACAAGGATGTCAACCTTCTTTTGTTTGTCATTAGAAAAGTGAAGGTTTGTGAAAGAAAGATAAACTTGACTGTTTTCTGGAACTTCAATTTGATACTGGATTGATGCATCCTCATTTGAAGAGCTTGTAACACTAATCAAATCATCAGTATTCTCTGTTTTTTCATAGGGTATTGGAGAAAAATAATCAAAATTGACGTCAGCAAGTTGATTTAAAAACGAGGCCTGATTATCTAGAGTGTGTTCAGTGAACTTGACATCATTGTAAACAGATTGACTAGCAAATGCAATCGGAAGAAAGTATTGATTTTCATATAGGGTAAGATTATCTTTTTGATAGATATCTTTAAAACCATACTTATCAATAGGACTGTCTGAGATATCGTACTGGATACCAAATAAACTATCAGCCAAAATACTATTATTTGCATAGCGGAGATTGAGATTAGTCCCAGAGGATTTAAACCCAAGTTTATCCAAAGTAGAGCTTGCTGAACGATTTCGAACAGATGAAAATTGAGAGATTCCATTGTAGTTGAATTTCATACTGTCATTTCCTGTCTGAGTCTCTAGTTTCTCAGTACGAGTAAATTGATTCCCAATATATGTTGAGAAAGATTCCATAGCTGGGATATCTCGAATATAAGCACTTCGAGAAGCAAATCCCCATTCCTTAGCAATTCCGTCTATTTGAGATGAAGCATTTAAACTCATTTCAACCATTATAAATAAAGAGATTAGAATGGCAAATAGATTTACAGAGATAAACTTTTTGATAACTGCAAGGAGTAAAAGAGAATAGACAACCAAAAATTCAAGAGTCAGCAGAATATTCAAATCTGTTAAAAAAGAATAATGTGATTTTAGATAGATGGTAGCTAAAAATCCTGTTACTATAAGAAAAAGCGAAACTAAAAAATTCCAGATTTTAATTTCTTTCAGACGATTTAAGACTTCTGCTGCTGTGTAAATTAACAAGGTAGAAAAAATCCAAGCATAGCGATGTAAAAACATGTTTGGAGTATGCATGCCTTGCCAAAATAAATCAAGAGTTTCTATATAAAAGCTAGCAATTAGAAATGTAAAGAAGATTGCATAGATAAGTTTCACGTGAAACTTAATAGTTTTCAGTGTAAAAAATAAAATGATCAAAATAAAGGGAAGTAGTCCAACGAAAATCATTGGGATAGCCCCATACTTTGTTGTATCAAAGGAACCAATGAATTGCTTAGCAAAGAGATCAAGATACCAGCTACTTTCAGTTTGAAACTTTGTAACTTCAGTTAATTTTTCTCCATGTGTCTGTAAATCAAACAGAGTAGGAAGAGTCAGAATCAAACTAGCCATACCAGCTAAAAAGGAGGTCACGACAAAATCAAGAACAGATGATTTTCGGGTTTTAAAGTCCCACGAAATTTGACAGAAATACCAGAAAATAAGAAACAATGCTGTCATATAGCCAAAATAATAGTTTTGGATAAATAAGATTGACAGACTTGTAAAGTACAATAGCAATTTCTTTTCAGTTATCAGTAGATGTAAACCAGTTATAATTAAAGGAATCAAGATAAAAACATCTAGCCAGGTTTTTATCTCTAATTGACTGACAGTGAAACTCATCAGAGCATAGGAAGTAGATAAAGCTAGTTTTAAAGGCTTAGGAATCGATTGAAATAATTTATTTAAACTAAAGTAAGTTGACAGTCCAATCAATCCAAATTTTAAGAGAGTTGTCAGATAGACAGCATCTGGCATATTAGTTAGATCAAAAAAGTAAACTAGAGGTGAAAGGAAACTTCCCAAGTAATAACTAGATAGGGCATAGAAATTCAATCCGAGGCCACTTGTAAAGGTGTAAAACAGACTACCATTTCCGTGTAGGATATTTCGTAAGGCTATATCAAAAATAACGTATTGATGAAACCCATCTCCTAATAGTGGAGATGTATCGCTATTCCAGTAGATACCTTGAGATAGATATACTCCTATCATAATGATTATGGGAATGATGAAAGAAACAAAATAGGTCCAATATGTTTTAAAAAATAATTTCATGTTACCTCATAAAATGTTAGAAAACTCAGCTGGTTAACCCAACTGAGTTTTGAAGTTTTATATAGTTTTTCCAAAGTTCTTTAACTTTTGCTTGTACTTCTGCATTTTCTAGGAATTCATCATAGGTTTCATCGATACGGTCAATGACGCCATTTTTAGACAAGACAATGATATGGTTGGCTAGAGTTTGAATAAACTCGTGGTCATGGCTGGCAAAGATGATTGATTCTTTAAAGTTTTTCAATCCATCATTCAAGCTTGAGATAGATTCCAAGTCCAAGTGATTTGTTGGATCATCAAGTACAAGGACATTTGATTTTAAGAGCATGAGTTTTGAAAGCATGACACGAACTTTTTCTCCCCCTGACAAGACATTTACAGGTTTGTTAACCTCATCTCCAGAGAAGAGCATACGGCCTAGGAAGCCACGTAGGAAAGTATTGTCATCTTCTTCTTTACTTGCGAATTGACGCAACCAGTCAAGGATTGACTCTCCTCCTGCAAAATCTGCCGAGTTATCTTTTGGCAAGTAAGAACGGCTAGTAGTAACTCCCCACTTGACAGTTCCTTCATAGTCAATGTCTCCCATGATTGCACGAATTAATGCAGTCGTTTGGATGTCATTTTGTCCAATAAGCGCTGTCTTATCACCTGGACGCAAGATAAAGCTGATATTATCTAAAATAGTCTCACCATCAATCTTTACAGTTAGATTTTCTACTGTCAAGAGATCATTACCAATCTCACGCTCCGCTTTAAAGTTGATAAATGGATATTTACGACTAGATGGTACAATCTCTTCTAGTTCAATCTTATCAAGCATTTTCTTACGTGATGTTGCTTGTCTTGATTTGGAAGCATTGGCAGAGAAACGAGCTACGAATTCTTGCAATTGCTTAATTTTTTCTTCTGCTTTGGCATTACGGTCTGCTAGCAATTTAGCAGCGAGTTCAGAAGATTCCTTCCAGAAGT
>CAJZGT010000021.1 GCA_916048145.1 uncultured Streptococcus sp. | reverse complement strand
ATGTTGTTAATGAAATTGATACCTAGGATTGCACCACCGAAAGCAACAATATTAGCATTGAGATTTTCACGAGCGGAACGAGCAGTCGCAACATCTCCGACAAGTACAACTCGAGTTCCAGGCACTTTATCAGCAGATACAGCAATTCCAACACCTGTACCGCAAAGGGCGACTCCAAAGTCAGCCCGTCCATTGACGACCTCCTCTGCAATTAAGCGACCATAAATAGGATAGTGAGTACGGACGAAATCATAAGTACCAACATCAATGATTTCATAACCTTGTTCTTTTAGGTGTTTTGAAATCTTCATCTTCACATCTGTTACAATGTGATCACAACCGAGAGCAATTTTCATGGGAATACCTCCTAGCAGAGCTTGTTCAGCATATCAATGCGAACTTGGTGACGACCAGAATCATAGTTGTGCTCAAGAAAGGCTTTGACTATTTCAACTGCTAAAATATCACCTGTAATTCCAGAACCAATTGTAATGATTGGAGTAGAATTGTGTCGAATAGTCATCATGGCTGAGTGTTCATCGTAAACAGCGGCGCAGATAATACCTTTAAACTTATTAGCAGGCATAAAAGAATGTCCAAACTTGTCAAAAAGAATAGCACGAGCTTGCTTATATTTTCTAAACTCTGTAATAGCATTGACAGTAGAATCAACGAAATCCGCAGAACCTTGTGTAGAGTTGAGGTCAATTACTTCATAACCAGAATGAAGCAGATAGTGTTTGACGGTTTCTTTCAGTTGGAAACCATCTTGGTCAGTAGCTAAAATAACTTTCATAAGAACCTTCTTTCTTTAGCTATCCAAAAGTATGCAATGAAAGATCATTGTTGACGATATAGAAGATATATTATATCTTCAAATATAGTATAGACCTTGTAAAATGATTTGTCAAGGATTTATAAAAACTAGCTGAAAAATTTTTTCTCCAGCTAGTTTTGGCATTTATTGACCCAATTTCTGATATCGGTTAAATCATAGTTAATCTCAGATTGATGGGCTACCTGGCTGAGTGTAATAGAAGTCAGGGTTGCAACTAAAGTGTTTTCAATAATACCAAGAGAGTTGGTTACAACGCATCTTTTAGCCTTTTTACTTTCCTCGTTTCCTAAGAATTTTTTTAGAAGATTTTGACTTTCAAAGATTCGATTTTTTCCTTCTATAGCTACAAATACATCGTAAAAGGTGATTTGGCTGAGGGGTTTAGAAAGAGCAACGCCTCCATTTTTCCCTCTAACGGATTTAACCAATCCTTCGTTGTCTAATAGTTTTATAATTTTTTTCAAATAAGAATCTGAAACTTCTAGCCGTTCACTCAAGGAAATTGTATTGATATATTTTCCTTCAGGGAGCTGATCTAACATGAGTAAGACATAGACTGACTGTTCCCAACCTGATGACAATCGCATGTTTGTACCTCCATATAAAAAGATAATCATTATCCACAATTACCAGTATAGTCTTTTTTTGTTTTTTTCTCAATACATAGGAGTTTAAAAAAATAATCTTGGAATTTTTTGATAAATCTCTTGACATTCATTTTTAAAAGAGTAGAATAAAAGACAAAAAATATCATCAATATCTTTTGAAAGAAGGCGAAATAAATGAAACGAGGTTCAAATTTTATTTTTTTGATTTCTATATTACTTACCACACTTTTTATGGGGTCGTCTTTTCCAACTGGGAAATATCTCATAGTAGTTGAAAAGACTCCTCCATTATTACTTGGGGGTGTTCGATTTATTATTGCTGGGTTAGTGATGTTGGTATTATCGTTTTTATTTGGCAAGGGAGGGACTATCATCCCTAAAAGTCAAGGTAGCAAGATAAAGGGGTTTATATTGGTTGTGACTATCGGGCTCTTACAGACAGCTGGAACCATGGGATTTCTTAATCTTGCCCTAGCTCATGATGTGTCGTCATCGATGTCTTCCATTATCTTATTTACGAATCCTCTTTGGTTAGCTTTCTTAGCACATTTTTTGTTAAAAGATACATTGACTATTCAGAAGATAAGTGCCTTAATATTAGGTGTGGCTGGAGTTGTTACTTGTATTGGACTAGATGTATCTGCGTTTAGTTTAGGTGCTTTGTTTGCTTTACTTGGTTCATTTTGTTGGTCAATCAATACAGTTGTCACCAAGAAAATTCCTTTTGATAACGGTCCATGGATATTTACAGCTTGGCAATTGTTATTAGGTGGGGTATTCCTTTACTTATTCTCAATACCTGTGCATGAAAGTTATAACTTTCTAAATTTAGGATTTTGGGGCTGGGTTTGGTTTATATGGTTAATTATTCCTGCGTCTGTTGGTTCGTTTGGACTGTGGTTTTATAGTCTAGGACAAAGGGGAGCAACAGTAGCTAGCAGTTTCTTGTTTTTAGTTCCAGTATTTTCAACTATCTTTTCTATTATGGGCTTACATGAGCCGTTTACATTGAATTTGGTTCTTGGGGGTTCGATGGTTGTGTTAGCATTGGTATTAGTAAACTGGAAAGTCAAGGGAGAAGAGGAGTAGTCTATGGAAGTTGGAAATGATATTGTTATTCAAAATGGAACACAATGGAGTTTTGGTAATGGTGTAGCTCAACATTTTGATGAGCATGTTAGACAATCTATTCCTTTATATGATGAAGGACATAACCTTGTTTGTCATCTAAGCGATTTTTTTATTCGTGACCATTCCTTATGTTATGAGCTAGGCTCCGCAACGGGTAATCTGATTGGTAAATTATACCAGCGTCACAAGTCTAAAAAAGAAGTTCGTTTTATCGGGATAGAAGAGATTCCAGAAATGAATCAGGTGGCACAATCAAAATTTCCTGAGCTTGAATTTATAACAAGCTCCGTGGAGGAAGCCAGGTTAGAACCCAGCGATTTAATTATTAGCTATTATTTCCTTCAGTTTATTCTCCCAGACAAGAGAATAAAGATTTTATCAAAAATACATGAATCGTTAGTTGAAGGTGGAGCGTTTATTCTATTTGAGAAAGAAATCATGACAGATCTGAAGGTAAATAAGTTGATAGTTTCCAACTATATTAAATTCAAGCAAGAACATGGATTTAGTCCAGAAGAAATTCTATCTAAGCAATTGAGCTTGGAGGGAGTTATGATTAACCACACTCATGCTGAAAATAAAGAAATGTTAAAGAGTGCTGGATTTCATCATGTAGAAACGATAATGAGATATGGAGAGTTCAATGGATACATTTGTTTTAAATGAAGATAATCACAAGAAATGGGAAGAATTACACGCCCAATCATCAAAAACAGAGACACGCTTAGTTCCTAATGATGCAGTTCAAAAGATTTTTTCTTTGAGAAATCAAATTGTTACTCAAAACGATGAGTGTAGGGTATTAGAAGTTGGTTGTGGTTTTGGAAGGAATCTTTACTATTTAATTGAAAATCATTATGCGGATACTTATTGTGGTGTAGATTTAACAAAAGAGGCCGCTGATAGTGCAAAACGATTATTGACTAAGTCATTTCCACAATTTAATTGTCATATAACACAGACAGATGTAGGTAAAGGTTTAGATTTTCCTGACAATCATTTCGATTCTATATTTGATATAATGTCTGCGATTACATTTATAGTGGATGAAAAAGATAGACAGAACTATTTTTCAGAGGTGAAAAGGGTGTTGAAAGCAGGAGGAATGTATTATTTTTATTGTCCACGGAAAGATGGAATTTTTCAAGATGCAATTCCTGATAATTATTTACTAGAAAAAGGTTATATACGTAGAAAACTAGATTCAATGTTAGAAAGAGTTTATACAGAAAGTGAGTTAATTGAATTATTAGCTCCTATGCGTCTTGTAAAATTAGAAATTGGTTCAAAACATACTAGAGCTTTTGGTGATGAGTTGTTTATTAGAAATAATGGATTTTGGTTTGGAGTTTTCAAAAAAATATAGAATTATTAGTGTACTGATTTTTTGAATTGATATGAAATTTTCTGAATTATAAATACTTGTTTTCTTAATTTTGTTTATGATTTTATTTTTTGATAAAAAATATGATAAAAAAAGGCTATAAAGGTGGAATTGGTGTTGTTCACGCTCTGCTAACAAAGTATCCTTTGGATTCTAAAAATCCAGCCGATGTTCGTGCGGCTGAGTTAGAAGATATCATTAACAACAAATTTATTTTGGATGCAACTTATTTAGGTCGCTATTCAGCTGAAACCATAGAAGGTGTCAACCATATCTTATTAGTTAATGGTGGTAGCTTAGATCTACGTGAAGAAGATTTTACAGCATTAGAAGCTGCAAAAGACTTGAATGATTTCCTAGGAATCAACTACTATATGAGTGACTGGATGGAAGACTTTGATGGGGAGACTGAAATTATCCATAATGGTAAGGGAGAGAAAGGAAGCTCTAAATACCAAATTAAAGGTGTTGGTCGTCGTGTAGCTCCTGATTATGTGCCACGTACAGACTGGGATTGGATTATCTATCCTCAAGGTTTGTATGATCAAATCATGCGAGTGAAGAAAGATTATCCTAACTACAAGAAGATTTACATCACTGAAAATGGTCTTGGATATAAAGATGAGTTCGTTGATAACACTGTTTACGATGATGGCCGTATTGATTATGTCAAACAACACTTAGAGGTCTTGTCTGATGCTATTGCAGATGGAGCTAATGTAAAAGGTTACTTCATTTGGTCATTGATGGACGTCTTCTCATGGTCAAATGGGTATGAGAAACGTTACGGTCTCTTCTATGTAGACTTTGAAACTCAAGAACGTTATCCGAAGAAATCAGCTCACTGGTACAAGAAAGTAGCGGAAAGTCAGATTATTGATTAAATTGTTGATAAAAATCCCCACCAATCGGTGGGGATAGTTTTATGGTTTAGAAAGAATAATTTTTGTTTGTTTTGAAAGTTGTTCAAACGTTTCTTTGCTCAGTTTAGAATCTGAAACGATGGTATCAATATCAGAGATATTGTAGAAGGTATAGAAATCAAATTTATTGAACTTACTATTGTCAGCTAGTAAGTATTTTTTATTGGAATTATTGAGGGCGATGCGTTGGGATTCACCTTCCTCTTCACTAAAGGTCGCAATCGCATTGTCCTTAATACCATTACAGCTAACGAAGGCTTTGGAAAATTGGAGATTGGCTAAGTTTTGCAATGTTAGTGTTCCCACAAAGGCTCCAGTGATAGAGCGGTAGTTTCCACCAATTAAAATCAAATCTGTTAGTTTTCGTTCGTTTAGGATGAGAAAGACTGGTAAACTGTTTGTTACAACACGAATATTATCAATTGGAAGTTCACGGGCAAAAGATTCTAAGGTCGTACCAGGGCCGATAAAAATAGTTTCACCCTCATCAATTAAATGACCCGCAAAACGGCTGATTTCTTGTTTTTCTGCGATTTGTAAACTTTGTTTTTCAATATTGGAACGTTCATTGTTTAAAATGGAACCTGTGCGAATTTTTTCAGCTCCTCCATGCACACGAACAAGTAGATCCTTGTCTGCCAACTCTTGCAAGTAGCGTCTAGCAGTCATATCTGATACATCCAAGCGAGCCATGATTTCTTTTACAGTAATTGTTCCCTTTGTATTTACCGTTTCTAGAATATTATCTAGTTTTTCCTGCTTTAACATCCTTATCACCTCTATTTCTATTTCTATTACTATTTTATCATAAAGTGTTCAATCAATCAATTTAAAAAACAAAAGAAAACAAAAACAAAAATATCATGGTTGTTTTAAACAAACCATGATATTTGTTATCGCTTCTGAAATAGTTGACTTAGTCCAAACCGTAGTTGTAGTCATCGTCTTGCATGGCTTCAACTTCACCAAGGAGGTAACCATTTCCGACTTGAGAGAAGAAGTCGTGGTTAGAAGTTCCTGTTGAAATACCGTTCATAACGATTGGGTTGACATCATCAGCTGAATCTGGGAAGAGTGGATCTTGTCCCAGGTTCATGAGTGCCTTGTTGGCATTGTAGCGAAGGAAGGTTTTGACTTCTTCCGTCCAACCAACACCGTCATAGAGGCTTTCTGTATAGCCTTCTTCATTTTCATAAAGAGTGTAGAGGAGATCGTACATCCATTCTTTGAGTTTTTCTTGCTCTTCTTCAGGCAATTCATTGAAACCAAGTTGGAATTTGTAACCAATGTAAGTTCCGTGAACAGACTCATCACGAATAATCAATTTAATGATTTCCGCAACGTTGGCTAGTTTGTTGTTACCGAGATAGTAGAGGGGAGTGAAGAAACCAGAGTAGAAGAGGAAGGTTTCAAGGAAAACGCTGGCAACTTTCTTTTCAAGTGGGCTACCGTTGAGGTAGATTTCATTGACAATCTCAGCCTTCTTTTGTAGATAAGGATTGGTATTGGTCCATTCGAAAATTTCTTCAATCTCAGCCTTGGTATTCAAGGTAGAAAAGATTGATGAATAAGATTTAGCGTGGACAGATTCCATAAATTGGATGTTATTGAAAACAGCTTCCTCATGTGGTGTACGGATGTCTGCGCGAAGGGCTTGAACCCCAGTTTCAGATTGCATAGTGTCGAGAAGTGTTAAACCACCAAAGACTTTTCCAACCAAGTCTTTTTCTACATTTGATAGCTTTCTCCAGTCATCCAAGTCATTTGACAAGGGAATACGTGTATCGAGCCAGAATTGCTCCGTCAGCTTTTCCCAAGTTGATTTGTCGATGACATCTTCGATGGCATTCCAGTTAATGGCTTTGTAGTAAGTTTCCATAAGGTGTATTTCTCCAATGTAATAGTAATTATTATGCAGCCTTGCTTAGTTTTATAGAACCTATTTCAATGGTATCATATTCTTTTATTGCGGAGTAAGCAATAAAAGTCATGGAGCCAAGAACAAGTATAACGTAAATTGGCCCCCATTTACTATTTAAACAAGTAGTAAAAATTTTTTCCATTAAATCACACAGCTTTCACACTGGTTGGCACCGACTTCTCCACCATCATCTGTAAAGGTACGGACGTAGTAGATAGACTTGATACCCTTGTTAAAGGCATAGTTACGAAGGATAGACAAGTCACGTGTCGTTTGTTTGTTTTCTTTCTTCCATTCGTAAAGTCCTTTTGGAATGTCACTACGCATGAAGAGAGTGAGTGAAAGTCCTTGGTCCACGTGCTCAGTCGCAGCAGCGTAAACATCAATCACTTTACGCATATCCATGTCGTAAGCAGAAGTGTAATAAGGAATGGTTTTTGTTGACAAGCCAGCAGCAGGGTAATAGATTTTACCGATTTTCTTCTCTTGACGTTCTTCGATACGTTGCGTAATCGGGTGGATAGAAGCAGAAACGTCGTTGATATAGCTGATAGAACCATTTGGCGCAACAGCTAGACGGTTTTGGTGGTAAAGTCCATCTGCTTGAACCTTGTCGCGAAGTTCAGCCCAGTCAGCAGCACTTGGGATAAAGACATCTTTGAATAGCTCTTTAACACGGTCTGATTTTGGAACAAATTCGCCAGTTACATACTTGTCGAAGTAACTTCCGTTAGCATAGTCTGATTTTTCAAAGTTATGGAAGGTGATACCACGTTCTCGCGCGATATTGTTTGATTCTACCAAGGTCCAGTAGTTCATGAGCATGAAGTAGATGCTTGTAAATTCAACAGACTCAGGCGATCCATATTCAATCAGTTGTTGGGCAAGGTAGCTGTGAAGTCCCATGGCTCCAAGACCAAAGGTATGGGCTTGGCTATTTCCATGGTCAATAGTAGGTACAGCTACGATGTGTGAACTATCTGTAACGAAAGTAAGGGCACGAACCATAGCACGGATAGAACGACCAAAGTCAGGTGAAGTCATCATGTTAACCACGTTGGTTGAACCAAGGTTACATGAAACATCCGTTCCCATTTGAAGGAATTCTTGAGCATCGTTGATCAAACTTGGTTCTTGGACTTGAAGAATCTCAGAACACAAGTTACTCATGATGATTTTTCCATCAACTGGGTTGGTACGGTTAGCCGTATCAATGTTGACTACATAAGGATATCCAGACTCTTGTTGTAATTTAGAAATCTCCGTTTCCAAATCACGCGCCTTGATTTTTGTCTTGCGGATGTTTGGATTTGCGACCAATTCATCGTATTTTTCAGTGATGTCGATGTAGTTGAATGGCACACCATACTCAAGCTCTACAGAGTATGGGCTGAAAAGGTACATTTCTTCATTTTTACGAGCTAATTCGTAGAATTTATCTGGTACTACAACACCAAGTGAAAGGGTCTTTACACGAACTTTTTCATCGGCGTTTTCTTTCTTAGTTGAAAGGAAGGCGATAATATCTGGGTGGAAGACGTTGAGGTAGACAACACCAGCACCTTGACGTTGCCCCAATTGGTTAGAGTAAGAGAAGCTGTCTTCGAAGAGTTTCATAACTGGTACGACACCAGAAGCTGCTCCTTCATAGCCCTTGATAGGAGCTCCAGCTTCACGAAGGTTGCTGAGGGAAATTCCTACACCACCACCGATACGTGAAAGTTGAAGAGCAGAGTTGATAGAACGTCCGATAGAGTTCATATCATCAGTTACTTGGATTAGGAAACATGATACCAATTCACCACGACGAGCACGTCCAGCATTCAAGAAGGAAGGAGTAGCCGGTTGGTAGCGTTGGTGGATGATTTCATTGGCAATATCAATTGCAATGGCTTCATCACCGTCAGCAAAATAAAGCGCGTTAAAGAAGACACGGTCTTCCATACTTTCAAGATAGTATTCACCGTCGTTGGTTTTCAAAGCATATTGATTGTAAAATTTATAAGCAGCCATGAAAGACTTGAATTGGAAGTTTTGGTCTTTGATAAATTGCGACAATTCTTCCAAAAATTCTGGACGGTATTTCTTGATAAAGGCTGTTTCGATGTAGTTGTGTTCAATGAGGTAGTTGATTTTATCAGTAATTGAATCAAAAACCATAGTGTTTGGAACTACATTTTCTTTAAAGAAGGCATCCAAGGCTTCCTTATCTTTATGAAGCATGATTTGTCCATTAACAGGACGGTTGATTTCGTTATTGAGACGGAAGTAAGTCACGTCCTCAAGATGTTTTAATCCCATAAAATTTCCCTTATCTAATTACAAAAGAAAGGCCTCTAAGTTAGCCCTAGAAGCAGTTTCTTCTGGATGATGTACTAAGATTATGCTAATTGTTTCAGTTTTCCTGGTTGGAAACCTGAAAAGACTTCAGTTGGTGTTTGGATAACAGGAGCTGCGCTGAAACCGAGCTCTTTAACTTGATCGATGTACTCAGGTTGCTCATCAAGATTGATTTCACGATAAGCAACATTATTACTGTCCAAGAAACGTTTGGTCATTTTACATTGGACACAGTTGTTTTTAGAATAAACGGTTACCATTGTGTAACTCCTCTTTCAAAATAGATTACTTTCTTAGTATATCAGAAAATAAATTTTTGTCAATGATTTGAAACTAAATATAGTGGTATATTTTTCTGCTCAAGCTCACGAAACACAATATGTAGTGTTTTATTTGTGAAATAGTGATAATTATCCTACAAGTAGTTTTTTGGGAAACTATATCCTGTGTTTTGTTACATAAGATAGAAGATTTTCAGCAAGTTATCTGAAAGGAAATCGAATAAATCCCATAAAATGCTTGAAAAAAATCCTAGAAGATGATATAATACCAAATTGTAAGGGTTATCACATATAACTCAAAAAAGAAAGAACAAAAGGAGAGTCAAACTATGGCTTCTAAAGATTTCCACGTAGTGGCAGAAACAGGTATTCACGCACGTCCAGCAACATTGTTGGTACAAACTGCTAGCAAATTTGCTTCAGATATCACTCTTGAGTACAAAGGTAAATCAGTTAACCTTAAATCAATCATGGGTGTTATGAGTCTTGGTGTTGGCCAAGGTGCTGACGTAACTATCTCAGCTGAAGGTGCAGATGCAGATGACGCTATCGCTGCAATCTCAGAAACAATGGAAAAAGAAGGATTGGCATAAGGAAAATGACAGAAATGCTTAAAGGAATCGCAGCATCTGATGGTGTTGCAGTTGCAAAAGCATATCTACTCGTTCAACCGGATTTGTCATTCGAGACTGTTTCAGTCGAAGATACAAACGCAGAAGAGGCTCGTTTGGATGTTGCTCTTGAAGCTTCTCAAAACGAGCTTTCTCTTATCCGTGAGAAAGCTGTAGGTACGCTAGGTGAAGAAGCGGCTCAAGTTTTTGACGCTCATTTGATGGTTCTTTCTGACCCAGAATTGATTGGTCAGATTAAAGAAACAATCCGTGCTAAGAAAGTCAATGCTGAAGCAGGTCTTAAAGAAGTGACTGACATGTTCATCACTATCTTTGAAGGCATGGAAGATAACCCATACATGCAAGAACGTGCAGCGGATATCCGCGACGTGACAAAACGTGTATTGGCAAACCTTCTTGGTAAGAAATTGCCAAACCCAGCTTCTATCAACGAAGAAGTAATTGTGATTGCGCATGACTTGACACCATCTGATACAGCTCAATTGGACAAAAACTTTGTAAAAGCTTTTGTAACAAACATCGGTGGACGTACAAGCCACTCGGCTATTATGGCACGTACACTTGAAATTGCAGCTGTATTGGGAACAAATAACATCACTGAAGTGGTGAAAGACGGTGATATCCTTGCCGTTAACGGAATTACTGGTGAAGTCATTATAAACCCAACAGATGAACAAGCGGCAGAATTTAAAGCAGCTGGTGAAGCTTATGCTAAACAAAAAGCTGAATGGGCACTTTTGAAAGATGCTCAAACAGTGACTGCTGACGGTAAACACTTCGAGTTGGCTGCTAACATCGGTACTCCAAAAGATGTTGAAGGTGTGAACAACAACGGTGCAGAAGCTGTTGGACTTTACCGTACAGAGTTCTTGTACATGGATTCTCAAGACTTCCCAACAGAAGATGAGCAGTATGAAGCATACAAGGCTGTTCTTGAGGGAATGAATGGTAAACCAGTGGTTGTTCGTACAATGGATATTGGTGGAGATAAGGAACTTCCTTACTTCGATATGCCACACGAAATGAACCCATTCCTTGGATTCCGTGCCCTTCGTATCTCTATTTCTGAAACTGGAGATGCAATGTTCCGTACACAAATCCGTGCCCTTCTTCGTGCTTCTGTTCATGGTCAATTGCGTATCATGTTCCCAATGGTTGCGCTCTTGAAAGAATTCCGTGTAGCTAAAGCAGTTTATGAAGAAGAAAAAGCAAATCTTCTTGCTGAAGGTGTTGCAGTTGCGGATGATATCCAAGTTGGTATCATGATTGAAATCCCTGCAGCAGCAATGCTTGCAGACCAATTTGCAAAAGAAGTAGACTTCATGTCAATTGGTACAAACGACTTGATCCAATACTCAATGGCAGCAGACCGTATGAACGAGCAAGTTTCATACCTTTACCAACCATATAACCCATCAATCCTTCGCTTGATCAACAACGTTATCAAGGCAGCTCACGCTGAAGGTAAATGGGCTGGTATGTGTGGTGAGATGGCTGGTGACCAAAAAGCTGTTCCACTTCTTGTCGGAATGGGCTTGGATGAGTTCTCTATGTCAGCAACATCTGTACTTCGTACACGTAGCTTGATGAAGAAATTGGACACTGCTAAGATGGAAGAGTACGCTAACCGTGCCCTTACAGAGTGTTCAACAATGGAAGAAGTTCTTGAACTTCAAAAAGAATACGTTAACTTTGATTAATCGAAAAGTCCTTGCAACTTAGTTGCAAGGACTTTTTATAGTTTAATAGCAGAAATTTTATTAACTGGTTCATAAAATGCTTGACAATAAAAAAATTAGGAGTAGAATATTAACTAGTTAAATAACTAGTTAAGGAGTTTTTATGAAGAAACAAAATTTGTTTTTAGTGTTGTTGAGTGTCTTTCTTTTGTGTTTAGTTGCTTGTGGCCAAAAGGAAAGCGAGTCAGGTAAAGGGATGAAAATTGTGACCAGTTTTTATCCTATCTACGCTATGGTCAAGGAAGTGTCAGGTGACTTGAATGATGTTCGGATGATTCAGTCAAGTAGCGGAATTCATTCCTTCGAACCTTCGGCAAATGATATTGCAGCAATATACGATGCAGATGTATTTGTTTACCATTCGCATACGCTCGAATCTTGGGCAGGAAGTCTGGATCCCAATCTAAAAAAATCCAAAGTTAAGGTTTTAGAGGCTTCTGAGGGAATGACTTTAGACCGAGTCCCAGGGCTAGAAGATGTGGAAGCAGGGGATGGAGTTGATGAAAAAACGCTCTATGACCCTCACACTTGGCTAGATCCTGAAAAAGCTGGCGAAGAAGCTCAGATTATCGCTGATAAACTTTCAGAGGTGGATAGTGAGCATAAAGAAACTTATCAAAAAAATGCGCAAGACTTTATCAAAAAAGCTCAAGAATTGACTAAGAAATTCCAGCCTAAATTTGAAAAAGCGAGTCAGAAAACCTTTGTAACACAGCATACAGCCTTTTCTTATCTAGCTAAGAGATTTGGACTCAATCAACTTGGAATCGCTGGTATCTCTCCTGAACAAGAACCAAGTCCAAGACAACTAACAGAAATTCAGGAATTTGTTAAAACCTATAAGGTTAAAACGATTTTTACAGAAAGTAACGCTTCTTCGAAAGTAGCTGAAACTCTTGTCAAATCAACAGGTGTGGATCTAAAGACTCTGAATCCTTTAGAGGCAGACCCACAAAATGACAAGACTTATCTAGAAAACCTAGAAGACAATATGAGTATTTTAGCAGAAGAATTAAAGTGAGGAAAGAATGAAAATTAATAAAAAATATCTAGCTGGGTCAGTAACTGCACTTGTTTTAAGTGTCTGTGCTTATGAACTAGGTTTGCATCAAGCTCAAAC
>CAJZGT010000020.1 GCA_916048145.1 uncultured Streptococcus sp. | reverse complement strand
AAGGGATTGATACCCGAGTAACTAACTATGGTTGCAACTCAATCGGAAATATCCTCCAACATGGGGTTATTCTTGAAAAAGCAACCTTGACCTTCAATGGTATTGGGCACATTATTAAGGGTGCCAAGGGAGCAGATGCGCAACAAGAAAGTCGTGTTCTCATGCTTTCAGATCAAGCGCGTTCAGATGCCAATCCAATTCTTTTGATTGATGAAAATGACGTAACTGCAGGTCACGCGGCTTCTATCGGACAAGTAGATCCAGAAGATATGTACTACCTCATGAGCCGTGGCTTGGACAAGGCAACTGCAGAACGCTTAGTTGTTCGTGGTTTCCTTGGATCTGTTATCGTTGAGATTCCAGTCAAGGAAGTTCGTGATGAAATGATTGCAACTATCGAAGAAAAATTGTCAAAACGCTAAGGGGAAGCCTATGTTAGATGTAGAAGCGATTCGCAAGGATTTTCCAATTTTAGACCAGATTGTCAACGACGAACCTCTGGTCTATCTGGACAATGCTGCGACGACACAAAAACCATTAGCAGTTCTGGAAACAATCAACCGCTACTATGAGCAGGACAATGCCAATGTTCATCGTGGCGTTCATACCTTGGCTGAGCGGGCGACAGCTTCTTATGAGGCAGCTCGTGAAACCATTCGTAAGTTTATCAATGCAGGGTCTACAAAGGAAGTTCTCTTTACTAGAGGAACGACAACCAGTCTTAACTGGGTAGCGCGTTATGCTGAGGAAGTCTTGACTGAGGGAGACCAGGTCTTGATTTCTGTCATGGAACATCATTCTAATATCATTCCTTGGCAGGAAGCCTGCCGTAAGACTGGGGCAGAGCTTGTCTATGTCTATCTCAAGAATGGAGCTCTGGATATGGATGATTTACGAGCTAAATTGACTGATAAAGTTAAGTTTGTCTCCCTAGCTCACGCCTCAAATGTTCTTGGTGTGGTCAATCCAATAAAAGAAATCACTCAATTATCCCACCAAGTTGGAGCTATCATGGTGGTGGATGGTGCTCAATCTACTCCTCATATGAAGATTGATGTCCAGGACTTGGATGTGGACTTCTTTGCCTTTTCAGGTCACAAGATGGCGGGTCCAACTGGTATCGGTGTTCTTTACGGTAAAGAAAAGTATCTGGAACAAATGTCACCAGTAGAATTTGGCGGCGAAATGATTGATTTCGTTTATGAACAATCTGCTAGTTGGAAGGAATTACCTTGGAAATTCGAGGCAGGAACTCCAAATATGGCTGGTGCTATCGGACTGGCAGCAGCAGTGGATTATCTAGAAAAGATTGGCATGGATGCCATTGAAGCCCATGAACAGGAACTGATTGAATACGTCTATCCAAAACTGCAGGCGATTGAAGGATTGACTATTTACGGTTCGCAGGACTTGGCTCAACGTTCAGGTGTCATTGCCTTTAACCTAGGTGATCTTCATCCGCACGACCTTGCGACTGCTTTGGATTATGAAGGCGTGGCTGTTCGTGCAGGTCACCATTGCGCTCAACCCTTGCTCCGGTATTTGGATGTTCCAGCGACAGCTCGTGCAAGTTTTTATATCTACAATACCAAGGCAGATTGCGACAAGCTAGTCGATGCCTTACAAAAGACAAAGGAGTTTTTCAATGGCACTTTCTAAACTAGATAGCCTTTATATGGCAGTGGTAGCGGACCATTCGAAAAATCCACATCACCAAGGGAAGTTAGAAGACGCTGAGCAAATCAGCCTCAACAATCCGACCTGTGGAGATGTTATCAATCTCTCTGTCAAGTTTGATGCAGAGAATCGATTAGAAGATATCGCTTTTCTAAACTCAGGTTGTACCATCTCAACTGCCTCTGCTAGCATGATGACAGATGCAGTTTTAGGAAAAACCAAACAAGAAATTTTAGAGCTTGCGACTATTTTTTCTGAAATGGTTCAAGGCCAAAAAGATGACAGACAAGATAGTCTTGGAGACGCAGCCTTCTTATCAGGTGTTGCCAAATTTCCTCAACGTATCAAGTGTGCAACCCTAGCTTGGAACGCCCTCAAGAAAACAATTGAAAATCAAGAAAACAAGTAAGACAAGTTTCTTTTGTCTTATGAATCAGTAGAAATGAAGAATGAAAGAAAGGATATTATGGCTGAAGAAAGAGTAGAACCAAAACCAATTGACCTTGGTGAATATAAATTTGGTTTCCATGATGATGTAGAGCCTGTCCTATCGACAGGAAAAGGATTGAATGAAGATGTCATTCGTGAACTATCAGCTGCAAAGGGAGAACCTGAGTGGATGTTAGAATTCCGTTTGAAGTCTTATGAAACCTTCAAAAAAATGCCTATGCAAACTTGGGGAGCAGACTTGTCAGAGATTGACTTTGATGACTTGATCTACTACCAAAAACCATCTGATAAACCAGCCCGTTCTTGGGATGATGTTCCTGAAAAAATTAAAGAAACCTTTGAACGTATCGGGATTCCTGAAGCAGAACGTGCATATCTAGCTGGTGCCTCTGCCCAGTATGAGTCAGAAGTGGTTTACCACAACATGAAGGAAGAGTTCCAGAAATTGGGGATTATCTTTACGGATACGGATTCTGCCCTCAAGGAATACCCAGACTTGTTTAAACAATACTTTGCTAAGTTGGTACCGCCAACAGATAACAAGTTGGCTGCCCTTAACTCAGCAGTATGGTCTGGTGGAACCTTTATCTACGTACCAAAAGGGGTCAAGGTAGATATTCCACTTCAAACTTACTTCCGTATCAACAACGAGAATACTGGTCAGTTTGAACGTACCCTGATTATCGTTGATGAAGGAGCAAGTGTCCATTATGTAGAAGGATGTACAGCGCCAACTTATTCAAGTAACAGCTTGCATGCTGCCATTGTAGAAATCTTTGCCTTGGATGGAGCTTATATGCGTTATACGACTATCCAAAACTGGTCTGATAACGTCTATAACTTGGTAACGAAACGTGCTAAAGCTCAAAAGGATGCCACTGTTGAGTGGATTGATGGTAACTTGGGTGCTAAAACAACTATGAAATACCCATCTGTTTACCTAGATGGAGAAGGGGCGCGTGGTACCATGCTTTCTATCGCCTTTGCCAATGCAGGGCAACACCAGGATACTGGAGCTAAGATGATCCACAACGCTCCACATACAAGCTCGTCTATCGTGTCTAAATCCATCGCTAAAGGCGGAGGAAAGGTTGACTACCGTGGACAAGTAACCTTTAACAAGAACTCTAAGAAATCTGTTTCTCACATCGAGTGTGATACCATTATCATGGATGACTTGTCAGCATCAGATACCATTCCATTTAATGAAATTCACAACTCACAAGTCGCTTTGGAACACGAAGCTAAGGTATCTAAGATTTCAGAAGAGCAACTCTATTATCTCATGAGCCGTGGATTGTCAGAATCTGAAGCAACTGAGATGATTGTTATGGGATTTGTAGAACCATTTACAAAAGAGCTTCCAATGGAATATGCTGTTGAGCTGAACCGCTTGATTAGCTATGAAATGGAAGGATCAGTTGGCTAAGAATATGTAGAATCTGAGCAGGATTTATTTCTGTTCAGATTTTTTTGAAAAATCATCTTATAAATATTCACAAAATTCCTTTTATATGATAAAATAAAACAATCATATTTAATGGAGATGAAGTATGAATATTTTTAGAACTAAAGATGTTAGTTTGGGACGTACTGAAATGCACCGGCATTTAAAAGTATGGGATTTAATTTTATTAGGAATCGGTGCCATGGTAGGAACTGGGATTTTTACCATTACAGGAACCGCAGCAGCAACGCTTGCTGGTCCGTCACTGGTTGTATCCATAGTGATTTCTGCCCTTTGTGTTTCTTTATCCGCCCTCTTTTTCGCAGAGTTTGCCTCTCGTGTTCCTGCAACTGGTGGTGCTTATAGTTATTTGTATGCAATTTTGGGTGAATTACCAGCTTGGATTGCTGGTTGGTTGACCATCATGGAATTCATGACAGCAGTTTCTGGTGTGGCCTCTGGCTGGGCAGCTTATTTTAAAGGCTTGCTCAGTAACTATAGTATTTCAATGCCTCAAGCCTTGAATGGGACCTTTAACCCTGAGCAGGGTACCTATATAGACCTTTTACCTATTTTGGTATTGACACTGGTAACCGGTTTAGTTTTATTAAATTCCAAGGCAGCCTTGCGTTTTAATTCGCTTCTAGTCGTCTTGAAATTCTCTGCTCTCGCTTTGTTTATTCTAGTTGGTATCTGGTATATTAAACCAGAAAATTGGTCCAACTTTGCTCCCTTTGGTTTTGGTCAAATTTATGGTGGAAGTACTGGAATAATGGCAGGAGCATCTTTGATGTTCTTTGGTTTCCTAGGATTTGAATCTATTTCTATGGCTGTTGATGAAATTCAAAACCCACAAAAAAATGTTCCACGAGGTATTGTTTTGTCATTGACAATCGTAACGATTCTCTATGCTTTGGTTACATTAGTATTGACAGGGATTGTTCACTACAGCAAACTCAATGTGGACGATGCTGTCGCATTTTCATTGAGAAGTATAGGAATTGGTTGGGCAGCTAATTATGTGTCATTAGTGGCCATTTTGACCCTAATAACAGTGTGTATTTCTATGACTTATGCCTTATCGCGTATGATTTACAGTTTAGCACGTGATGGTCTTTTACCTCGAAGTTTTAAGCAATTAAGCAAAATAAGTCGTGTTCCTAAAAATGCGACCATCTTAACTGGAGTTGCTTCTGCAATAGCAGCAGGAGTATTTCCGCTAGCTAGTATCGCGGCCTTTCTAAATATTTGTACGCTGGCTTATCTTATCTTACTGGCTTATGGAATTATAAAACTTAGAAAGGATAAGGGAATGCCTAAAGAAGGAGAATTCAAAACTCCCCTAGTTCCCTTGTTACCGATTTTATCTATTCTAATCTGTCTTTCCTTTATGCTTCAATATAGTATAGAAACATGGATTGCGTTTGGCATTGCTCTTGTAGTTGGACTTGTGATTTACTTTACTTATGGCTATCGTCATTCTACACTTTCTGAATAGAGAAAAAGCTGGAATTTCCCAGCTTTTTCTTTATTCTTTTATATAGGTAAATCCTTCTCCAAGGATTTCGTGAGCTTCAGTAATAGTTATAAAGGCTTGAGGATCAACTTGATGAATCATATCTTTCATTTTTACAATTTCATTACGACCAACAATACAATAGATGATTTTTAAATCTTTTTTACTATAGTAGCCTTGACCAGAAAGAAAGGTTACCCCACGTCCGAGTTCATCATTAATCTTTTTAGCTAATTTATCAGGATACTGAGTAATAATTATAAATCCTTTTCCAGCGTAGCCACCTTCTCCAATAAAATCAATGACACGTGTGATGATAAAATCGAACAAAAGTGTATAGGTAACTAGACGAAGATCTTGAAAGAGTATTAAAATTAACATTAGGATAAAGAAGTCAATCCCAAAAAGCAATTTTCCGATTGATATATTCGTATATTTGTTTAGAATACGAGCAACAATATCAGATCCACCGGTTGTTCCACCAGCATTGAAAATAACTCCTAATCCGATTCCAAGCAGAACACCGGAAACCAAGGAAACGATTATCAAATCACCTTGTAAATCAAACTGTAAGGGAATACGTTCAAATACCGCTAACCAAACAGATAGAGAAAAAGTACCTAGAAGGCTAGAATAGAGTGTTTTAGGACCAAATATTTTCCAAGCCAAAATGAATAAGGGAATATTAATTAAAAGATTCATCAAGGAGACAGGAATCTTGAAGAGATAGTATGTAATTAGGGTGACACCAGTTGCTCCTCCCTCGAAGAGATGATGGGGAACAACAAAATAGGTAAGACCAAAAGCATAAATAGCTGCACCCAGTATGATGGTGATAATAGGCTGTATTTTTCGAATCATGATTTTCCCTCACTTTTCTATAGATTGATTATACCAAAATTTCAAACTTTTTCATTGGATCCCTTATGATTTTTTAATAATTTTTTGATATAATAAGAGTGAAAAATCTAATTCCTATCTAGTATAATAGAAAGATTGATTATATGACAAAAGTAAAAATTGTAACAGATTCTTCTGTTACTATCGAACCAGAAGTTGTTAAAGAACTTAATATTACAGTTGTTCCCCTATCGGTTATGATTGATAGCGTACTTTATTCGGACTCAGATTTGAAAGAAGGTGAGTTCCTTCATCTTATGCAACAAAGTAAGAATCTTCCTAAAACGAGTCAACCTCCAGTAGGAGTATTTGCTGAGGTTTTTGAAGAGTTAGGAAAAGATGGTAGTCAAATTCTTGCAATACATATGTCTCATGCCTTGTCTGGAACCGTTGAGGCTGCTCGTCAAGGTGCAAGTTTATCTGCTGCGGATGTGACAGTTATTGATAGCTCATTTACCGATCAGGCTATGAAGTTTCAGGTTGTTGAAGCCGCAAAACTTGCTAAAGAAGAAAAAGATTTAGAAACAATTGTAGCTGCTGTTGAAGAAATCAAACAAGATACAGAACTTTACATTGGGGTTTCAACTTTAGAAAACTTAGTGAAAGGTGGACGTATCGGACGTGTGACAGGTTTGTTAAGTTCCCTTTTGAACATTCGTGTTGTGATGCAGATGAAAGATCATGAATTGCAACCTATTGTTAAAGGTCGCGGTGCTAAAACGTTTAAAAAATGGTTAGACGAGTTGGTAGAAACTCTTTCTCATAAAGCGGTTGCTGAAATTGGGATTTCCTATGCAGGAAATAATGAGTGGGCTAATGAAATGAAGAGTTTATTGCAAAAATATGTTGAAAAACCGATATCAGTTTTAGAAACAGGTTCTATTATTCAAACTCATACAGGAGAAAATGCATGGGCTATTTTAATACGATATGTTTCCTAAAAAAATAGTGAAAATTCATTCAAAATAGTGTTTTTGACTTGACCTACGGGCGTTTTTAGGATATGATTATATTTGTTAATTAGAAATTATTTGGAGGATTTTTTAACATGGCAAACAAACAAGATTTGATCGCTAAAGTAGCAGAAGCTACAGATTTAACTAAGAAAGATTCAGCAGCAGCAGTTGAAGCTGTATTCGCAGCAGTAACTGAGTACCTTGCAGCTGGTGAAAAAGTTCAATTGATCGGTTTTGGTAACTTTGAAGTTCGTGAGCGTGCTGCACGTAAAGGTCGCAACCCACAAACTGGTAAAGAAATCAAAATCGCAGCTTCTAAAGTTCCAGCATTCAAAGCTGGTAAAGCTCTTAAAGACGCTGTTAAATAATGACACTTTAAAAAACCTATTGTATCAAGCTTTCTAGCTTGGTCGATAGGCTTTTTTGTTTGCTTTGGGGCATTTTTGAGGTAAAGACTAATACTTTTCCATGACATCTGCAACGGTTGTTTTCATTTGTTTAGTAATATGAGTATAAATTTGTGGCGTTGTTTTAGCATATGAGTATCCAACACAACCCAAACGGTGTGAGGTAAGGAATCTTTTGGAAAATAGTGTTTCAGTCTTTAGGGGAAAAGAAAAAAGGTTCTCATTAAATGAGAACCTAGTTACAATTAGTTTTTAGAAGCAGTTTGGAATTCTGGGTTTTTCCATGCTTCGTCAATAATAGCTTGTAATTCTTTAGCAGATGCTTGCATTTTTTGAGTTTCTGCGTCGTTCAATGGGATATTTACTGGACGAACGATACCGTGTGCACCAACGATAGCTGGTTGACCGATAAAGACATTTTCAACCCCGTATTGACCTTCTTGGAAGACAGAAAGTGGAAGTACTGCATTTTCGTCGTCAAGGATTGCTTTTGTAATACGAGCTAGGGCAACGGCGATACCGTAGTAAGTAGCACCTTTTTTGTTGATGATTGAGTAAGCTGCGTCACGAACTGAGATGAAGAGTTCAACAAGGTCAGCTTCATTCAAGTCACGGTTAGCTTGCAACCATTGTTCCAATTTAACACCGGCAACGTTAGCGTGAGACCAAACAGCAAACTCAGAGTCACCGTGTTCACCCATGATGTAGGCATGGACTGAACGAGCGTCAACACCGATTTTTTCAGCAAGTGCTTGACGGAAACGAGCTGAGTCAAGTGAAGTACCTGAACCGATAACGCGTTCTTTAGGGAATCCAGAGAATTTCCAAGTTGAATAAGTCAAGACGTCAACTGGGTTAGCAGCAACAAGGAAGATACCTTTGAAACCTGAATCAACAACTTGAGTTACGATTGATTTGTTGATAGCAAGGTTTTTACCTACAAGGTCAAGACGAGTTTCACCTGGTTTTTGAGGAGCACCAGCTGTGATAACAACAAGGTCAGCATCAGCACAGTCTTCGTATTTAGCAGCGTAGATTTTTTTAGGTGAAGTGAATGCAAGGGCGTGGCTAAGGTCTTCGGCATCACCAACTGCTTTTTCAAACAATTGTGGAATTTCAATGATACCAAGTTCTTGTGCAATTCCTTGTGTAACGAGGGCGAAAGCGTAAGAAGAACCTACGGCACCGTCACCGACGAGGATAACTTTTTTGTGTTGTTTAGTTGCTGTCATTTGTCTAAACATCTCCTTTGTTTTATTAAGGGAAATTCCCTATTTGATTTCATTCTATCACTTTTAAATAGCTTTGTCACGGATATACCTTGCAGTTCTTTATGTAAACGTTTTATCGATTTAGATATCTGAAATATAGCAAACATTATGGTATAATATACCTAATTATAGTGAAATGAGGCATTTATTAATGCAGGATAGAAATTTAGTGAATGTCAATCTGACAAAGGAGATGAAGACAAGCTTTATCGACTACGCCATGAGTGTTATCGTTGCGCGGGCTCTTCCTGATGTTCGAGATGGCTTGAAACCCGTTCACCGTCGGATTCTCTATGGAATGAATGAATTGGGTGTTACTCCAGACAAACCACATAAAAAATCTGCTCGTATTACTGGGGATGTCATGGGTAAATATCATCCACACGGGGATTCCTCTATCTATGAAGCCATGGTTCGTATGGCTCAATGGTGGAGCTACCGTTACATGCTTGTAGATGGCCATGGGAACTTTGGTTCCATGGATGGTGATGGTGCTGCCGCCCAGCGTTACACTGAGGCACGTATGAGCAAGATTGCTCTGGAGATGCTTCGTGATATCAATAAAAATACGGTTGATTTCGTTGATAACTATGATGCCAATGAACGTGAACCTTTAGTCCTTCCAGCTCGTTTTCCAAATCTTTTAGTTAATGGAGCTACTGGTATCGCTGTCGGTATGGCGACAAATATTCCACCTCATAATTTGGGTGAAACTATTGATGCTGTGAAGTTGGTCATGGACAATTCTGAAGTGACCACTAAGGATTTGATGGAAGTCTTGCCTGGGCCAGATTTTCCAACTGGTGCTCTCGTCATGGGGAAGTCAGGTATCCATAAGGCTTACGAAACAGGTAAAGGTTCGATTGTTCTTCGTTCTCGTACTGAAATCGAAGAAACTAAGACTGGCCGTGAGCGCATCGTTGTAACAGAATTCCCATATATGGTCAACAAAACAAAGGTGCATGAGCATATTGTTCGTTTGGTTCAGGAAAAACGCATTGAGGGGATTACAGCAGTCCGTGATGAGTCAAACCGTGAAGGTGTTCGATTTGTTATTGAAGTCAAGCGTGATGCCTCAGCCAATGTTATCCTCAACAACCTCTTCAAGATGACCCAGATGCAAACCAACTTTGGTTTTAATATGCTTGCAATTCAAAATGGGGTACCGAAGATTTTGTCTCTTCGTCAGATTTTGGATGCTTATATTGAACACCAAAAAGAAGTGGTTGTTCGTCGTACTCGTTTTGATAAGGAAAAAGCAGAAGCGCGTGCTCATATCTTAGAAGGTCTCTTAATCGCACTAGACCATATCGACGAAGTGATTCGTATCATCCGTGCTAGTGAAACGGATGCGGAAGCACAAGCTGAGTTGATGAGCAAGTTTAAGCTTTCTGAACGTCAAAGTCAAGCCATCCTTGATATGCGCCTTCGTCGTTTGACAGGTTTGGAACGCGATAAGATTCAGTCTGAGTATGATGACCTCTTGGCTCTGATTGCGGATTTAGCAGATATTCTAGCTAAGCCGGAACGTGTTTCTCAAATTATTAAAGATGAATTAGACGAAGTTAAGCGTAAGTTTGGCGACCAACGTCGTACTGAATTGATGGTCGGTGAAGTCTTAAGCCTCGAAGATGAGGATTTGATTGAAGAATCGGATGTCTTAATTACGCTTTCTAACAAGGGTTACATTAAACGTTTGGACCAAGGAGAATTCACTGCTCAAAAACGTGGGGGGCGTGGTGTTCAAGGAACAGGTGTTAAGGATGATGATTTTGTTCGTGAGTTAGTGTCAACTAGCACCCATGATCACCTGCTCTTCTTCACAAATAAAGGACGCGTCTATCGCCTTAAAGGCTATGAAATTCCTGAATATGGCCGTACTGCCAAGGGATTGCCAATTGTCAATCTTTTGAAATTGGATGAAGGTGAAAGTATTCAGACCATCATCAATGTTGAATCTGAACGCAGTGATGATGCTTATCTTTTCTTCACAACCCGTCATGGTATTGTGAAGAGAACCAGCGTCAAGGAATTTGCTAATATTCGTCAAAATGGACTTAAAGCACTGAACCTCAAAGATGAAGATGAGTTGATTAATGTCTTGTTGACGGAAGAAGATACGGATATTATCATTGGTACCAAGCTTGGTTATGCAGTTCGCTTTAATCAATCAGCTGTTCGAGGCATGAGTCGTATCGCTACGGGTGTGAAAGGTGTCAATCTTCGTGAAGGAGATACAGTAGTTGGTGCTAGTGTTATTACAGACCAGGACGAGGTTCTTATCATCACAGAAAAAGGATATGGTAAGCGCACAGTTGCGACTGAATATCCAACAAAAGGTCGTGGTGGTAAAGGGATGAAGACGGCTAATGTAGCTGAGAAAAATGGTCCTCTATCAGGTCTCTTGACTGTTAAAGGCGATGAAGATTTGATGATTATCACTGATACAGGTGTCATGATTCGAACCAACGTTGCCAATATTTCACAAACAGGGCGCTCAACTATGGGAGTTAAAGTGATGCGCTTGGATCAGGATGCTAAAATTGTGACCTTTACAACGGTAGCAGCGTCAGAAAAAGAAGAAGTTGGGACAGAAAACGAAATAGAAGGTGAAGCATAATGTCTCATAAAAAGAATAATAAGAAAACAAAACGTAAAAATTTACTAATCAATGTCTTGGCAGGATTCTTAATCCTCTTGTCACTGGCATTAATCTTTAATTCAAAAATTCGTGATATCTTCATGGTTTGGAATACTAACAAGTATCAAGTTAGCCAGGTATCAAAAGAAAAATTGGAAGAAAATCAAGATACAGAAGGTAATTTTGACTTTGACTCAGTAAAAGCCATTTCCTCAGAAGCTGTCTTATCCTCACAATGGGATTCACAAAAATTACCAGTTATTGGTGGAATTGCCATTCCTGAAGTAGAAATTAACTTGCCTATTTTTAAAGGTCTTGATAATGTCAATCTCTTCTATGGAGCTGGTACGATGAAGCGTGACCAAGTGATGGGGAAAGGAAACTATTCACTTGCGAGTCATCACATCTTCACGGCGGAAAATGCCAGTCAGATGCTATTTTCTCCATTATCACGTGCTAAAAATGGAATGAAAATTTATCTAACCGATAAGGATAAGGTTTATACTTATGTCATTCATGAGGTCAAACATGTGACACCTGATCGCGTCGATGAGATTGATGACCGTAGTGGAGTTGATGAAATCACACTTGTGACTTGTGTGGACTATGATGCGACAGAGCGGATTATCGTTAAAGGTGACTTAAAAGAAGAAAAAGATTATTCACAAACCCCTGAAGAAATTCTAACAGCTTTCAATCAACCATATAAACAGCGCTATTAATAGTTAAAGAATCAGTAAACATTTAGTTTTACTGGTTCTTTTTACATTGCTTTGTAATCGTGCTAAGTAATGCTAAATCAATACAAATATTATCATTTTTCAAAAACAATTACCTATTTTAATATTTTATGCTATAATACTAAGTATAAAAAATAGGAGATGTTTATGAGTTCTTCAGAGTTTATTTCGAAGATTGATTATTATTGCCACAAGAAAGAAAGTCTTTTCAAGCAAAGTAAATTCAAGTATGCTATTCGTTCCATGTTTGCAGGTGCTTTTTTAACTTTCAGTACAGCTGCTGGTGCTATTGGTGCAGATTTACTTAATAGTATTGTTCCAAGTAGTGGGTATTTCCTTTTCCCATTTGTTTTTGCTTGGGGGCTGGTTTATATTGTCTTCCTAAATGCGGAATTGGTAACTTCCAATATGATGTATTTAACAGCAGGTGCATTTTTGAAAAAGATTGATTGGAAAAAGGCAATGATTATTTTACTCTATTGTACTTTGTTTAATCTCATTGGTGCCTTGGTGGCTGGATGGGCCTTTGCCAACTCGTCAGCCTTTTCCCATTTGACCCATGATAGCTTCCTTCCTAAGCTTGTAGCCAAGAAATTGGCGCGTCCAAGTGATTTAGTCCTGCTTGAGGGAATTCTTGCCAATGTATTTGTAAATATTGCCATTCTTTCATCTATACTAGTCAAAAATGGTGCTGCCAAACTATGGATTATTTTATCAGCTATTTCCATGTTTGTCTTCTTGTCCAATGAGCACATCGCTGCCAATTTTGCTTCCTTTAGTATTATGAAATTCAGCATGATTGCTGATCAAGTACCTCACTTTGATCTTCCAAATATCCTTCGACATTGGGGTGTAACCTTTATTGCTAACTTTATAGGTGGAGGTCTTCTGATTGGTTTACCGTATGCCTTTCTAAATAAGAATGAAGATATATATGTTGATTAAGAAGAGTTAGTGTATCAGGGAGAATCAGAACGATTCTCTCTTTTTCTTTTACAAAATAGGATCGCAGAGAAAATCGTTTTTAAATTGTAACAATAAAATATATTAAATAGAATAAAAGTCATTCCATGTAACCTCAATATTCTGATAACTAAAACTTCTAAAAGCTTGTTATTAAAATGATGTAAGCGATTACTGATTCTATAAATTTATTAAAAATACAATTAGGAAAGGCTTTTCATTATATCTATTTTATGTTATAATTATCACAAATAAAAGTTTTAGGAGTTTATCATGGTTTCTTCAGAATTTATCTCAAAGATTGAATTTGCTTGCAAGAAGAAAGAAA
>CAJZGT010000019.1 GCA_916048145.1 uncultured Streptococcus sp. | reverse complement strand
AGATAAGGATTCAATATCAGACTTAATCATATTTCTAATCGTACAATTCATCTTTGACTTACCCACCTTTACTCTTTCTATTACCATTATAGCACGCCAAGGTCAGAAAAAAACTATCTCGTGAAAAAAAGACCCAACCGGGTCTGAAAAAGAGGTCCACCCGGACCTCTTTTTTAATCTTCGTTTACGAAAGGCATCAAAGCCATTACGCGAGCGCGTTTGATAGCTGTTGTTACTTTACGTTGGTTTTTAGCTGAAGTTCCTGTTACACGACGAGGAAGGATTTTCCCACGTTCTGAAACGAAACGGCTAAGAAGCTCAGTATCTTTGTAATCAACATATTCAATTTTGTTTGCTGCGATGTAATCAACTTTTTTACGGCGTTTGAATCCGCCACGACGTTGTTGAGCCATGTTTTTTCTCCTTTATAATTTTAGTTGTCCATTAGAATGGTAAATCATCATCTGAAATATCCAATGGATTTGTTGCTCCAAATGGATTTTCATCACGTGAAAAGTCTGGTACTGAATTTGTAGGCGCTGAATAGTTTGAACTTGGTGCAGAATAAGCTCCACCTGTGTGACCCTCACGCACACTACGGCTTTCCAACATTTGGAAATTCTCAGCCACGACCTCTGTCACGTAGACACGTTGTCCTTGCTGGTTATCGTAACTACGAGTCTGAATACGACCTGTAATCCCGACAAGAGAGCCTTTTTTAGCCCAGTTAGCAAGGTTTTCAGCCTGTTGGCGCCACATAACGACATTGATGAAATCAGCCTCACGTTCGCCATTTTGACTCTTAAATGTACGGTTTACTGCAAGAGTAAAAGTCGCAACTGCTACATTTGATGGGGTATAACGCAACTCAGCGTCACGTGTCATACGCCCTACAAGTACAACATTGTTAATCATAATTTACCTTCTTACGCGTCAATTTTGACGATCATGTGACGAAGAATGTCAGCGTTGATTTTTGAAAGACGGTCAAACTCTTTAAGAGCTGCGTCGTCGTTTGCTTCAACGTTAACGATGTGGTAAAGTCCTTCACGGAAATCTTGGATTTCGTATGCAAGACGACGTTTTTCCCAAGATTTTGATTCAACAACAGTTGCACCGTTGTCAGTCAAGATAGAGTCAAAACGTGCTACCAAAGCGTTTTTAGCTTCTTCTTCAATGTTTGGACGAATAATATAAAGAATTTCGTATTTAGCCATTGATATGTTCCTCCTTTTGGTCTAATGACCCCAAGACTTTGCAAGGGGTAAGTGAGGTTCGCTCACAATAAACTATTATACTAGAAAATATTTTTTTACGCAAGTAAAAACTCTGAAATGCGAAAAAACGCCACATTGGCGTTTTCCTATTCTTACGGTTTGATACGGTACAACATACGTGGGAATGGAATGGCTTCACGGATGTGTTTTGTTCCTGCTGCGAAGGTTACCATACGTTCGATACCGATTCCGAATCCACCGTGTGGTACAGTACCGTATTTACGAAGGTCAAGGTAGAATTCATACTCTGTACGATCCATACCAAGTTCGTCCATCTTAGCAACAAGCGCATTATAGTCTTCCTCACGCATTGAACCACCGATGATTTCTCCGTAACCTTCTGGAGCAAGCAAGTCTGCACAAAGCACGCGCTCTGGATTTCCAGGAACTGGTTTCATGTAGAAGGCCTTGATGGCTGCTGGGTAGTTCATGACAAATGTTGGTACACCAAAGTGGTTTGAAATCCAAGTTTCATGTGGTGAACCAAAGTCATCTCCATGCTCAAGATGCTCGTAATCAGCATCTTCATCATTTTCATGTTCTTGCAAGAGGTCAATTGCTTGATCGTAAGTGATGCGTTTGAATGGCTCTGCAATATAGCGTTTCAAAAGCTCAGTATCACGTTCCAAGGTTTCCAAGGCTTGAGGCGCCCGGTCAAGAACACCTTGAAGAAGAGCTTTTACATAAGCTTCTTGCAAGTCAAGTGACTCGTCGTGTGTCAAGTATGAATACTCTGCGTCCATCATCCAGAACTCAGTCAAGTGACGGCGTGTTTTTGATTTTTCAGCACGGAATACTGGACCAAAGTCAAAGACACGACCAAGGGCCATAGCACCTGCTTCTAGGTAAAGCTGACCTGACTGGCTCAAATAAGCTGGCGTTCCGAAGTAGTCCGTTTCAAAGAGTTCTGTTGAATCTTCTGCTGCATTTCCTGAAAGAATTGGGCTATCAAACTTCATGAAGCCGTTCTTGTCAAAAAACTCATAAGTTGCATAGATAATCGCGTTACGAATTTGCATCACCGCTACTTGCTTACGAGAACGGAGCCACAAGTGACGGTTGTCCATCAAGAAGTCTGTCCCGTGTTCTTTTGGTGTGATTGGGTAGTCTTGAGATTCACCGATTACTTCGATGTCTGTAATATCCAACTCATAGCCAAACTTAGAACGTTCGTCTTCTTTGACAATACCTGTCATATAAACAGACGTTTCTTGACTCAAGCGTTTGATAACATCAAACTTTTCAGCTCCTACTTCTTCACCAAATTTTTCTACAAAGTTTGGTTTAAAGGCTACACCTTGGAAAAAGGCTGTTCCGTCACGCAATTGCAAAAAGGCAATTTTTCCTTTTCCTGATTTATTGGCAACCCAAGCCCCAATCGTCACTTCCTGACCAACATAGTCTTTTACATCAATAATCGTTACACGTTTTGTCATTATTTTTCCTTTTCTTTTATTTTTCCATAAATACTTTCAAGCGTTTAACTGCTTCTTTAAGCGTGTCTAGGTCTGTCGCATAGCTGAGGCGGACATTTTCTGGCGCTCCAAAGCCTGCTCCTGTTACCAAGGCTACTTCAGCTTCTTCTAAGATAGCGGTTGTAAATTCTGTCACATCTGTATAGCCTTTCATCTCCATGGCCTTTTTGACATTTGGGAAGAGGTAGAAGGCTCCTTGCGGTTTGACCACTTCAAATCCTGGCACTTCTGCAAGAAGGGGATAAATGGTATTGAGACGTTCTTCAAAAGCCTGACGCATGCTTTCTACAGTATCTTGTTCACCTAATAGAGCCTCAACTGCTGCATATTGGGCTACTGCTGACGGATTCGAGGTTGTTTGACCTGCAATCTTGGACATGGCAGCGATAATGTCTGCTTCACCGACAGCATAACCAATCCGCCAACCAGTCATAGCATAGGTTTTAGACACACCATTGATGACCACTGTTTGCTTGCGAATCGCTTCGGATAGGCTAGAAATCGGTGTGAACTCATGACCATTGTAGACCAAGCGACCATAGATATCATCTGCTAGGATGAGAATATCATTTTCTACAGCCCAGTTTCCGATTGCCAAGAGTTCCTCACGAGTGTAAATCATACCTGTGGGGTTAGATGGCGAATTCAACACCAAAACCTTTGTCTTATCTGTGCGAGCTGCTTCCAACTGCTCCACAGTTACTTTAAAGTGATTGTCTTCTTTGGCTTGGACAAAGACTGGAATCCCTTCTGCCATCTTGACCTGGTCTCCATAACTAACCCAATATGGGGTTGGGATAATAACTTCATCACCTGGATTAACCACAGCCATAAAGAAAGTATAGAGTGAGAACTTAGCACCAGTAGCAAATGTGACTTCGTTGGCCGCCACGGAATAACCATAATAACGCTCAAAATAGGTATTGACTGCTGCTTTTAACTCAGGCAAACCTGAAGCTACCGTATAGAAAGAAGCACGTCCATCTCGAATGGCTGCAACAGCTGCATCTTGAATATTTTTGGGAGTATGGAAATCGGGCTGACCTAAAGTTAAGAAAAGTACATCTTTTCCTTCAGCTTTTAACTTCTTTGCTCTTGCATCACTAGCCAGAGTGACGCTTTCTTCCATTTCTAAAACACGGTTGGATAGTTTCATAGGCCCTCCTTATTGACCAATGCTCCTGTTTCAAAATCTACTAGATAAAAATCAGAGCCTGACTTGACTTCCCAGATTGGCTTATCTTGATAACGGCCAAAGGTAATCTTGTCAATCTCGCCAGCTCCTTTTTCCTTAGAAACCGCTTCTGCTTTTTCTTGTGAAACACCCTGATTTAGCTGATAAACGTAAATCTTATGATCATCTTTCCCAATCAGGACAGCAAGTGCTTCTTGCTGTTTATTACGCCCAAGAACGCTGTAATAGGATTCCAAGCCATTGTATAAGTCAACCTGATCAGCCTGCTCTAATCCTGCATACTGTTGAGCTAATTTTTCTCCTTCACTTTTAGCTGTTTGATAGGGTTTCATACTCAGAAACACCAGATACAGAAAGGAAGCACTGATAACCACAAACAAAATCGTCATCCCTAGACCATACTGCCACAGTAGATTATTTTTTGCTTTGTTTTGTCTTTTTTTCACTCGTCTATTTTACCATCTATTGGGCTTTATTACAAGCGAATGCAAGAATACTCTTCCAAAATCTCTTCAAACCACGTCAGCTTTATCTGCAACCTCAAAGCTGTGCTTTGAGCAACCTGCGGCTAGCTTCCTAGTTTGCTCTTTGATTTTCATTGAGTATAAGCAACCAATTCTATTTCTTCCTTCAAAGCAAACCGATTTTTCTTGATTAAAACCGAGCAGGAAAAGTAAAGACAACTCCAAAATCAACCTATTAAAAAACCTGAGCTTTGATACTCAAGTTTTCGTAGTTTTTTTGATCTATGGGATCACTTTATCATCCATTCTTTTAGCCATTTTTCCTAAAAAGATAGCTAGTAGAAGGCTAATCATGACTAAAAAGAAGCCTAAATAAAGAAATGTTAGTACAAAGCCTAAATGGTCAATCAACCAGCCTGTCAGTGGAAAGAAGACAATCATACTGAGGCTAAACATCATAGAGTAGACACTTAGCATGGTTGCCCTTACTTCACTTGGGAGCCGCTCTTGCAAATCATTGTCAAAAATCGGCTTAAAAAGAGCATGCAGAGCATTACTAATCAAATAAATCAAAATATAGATTAGAGGTGTTCCAAAGTAGGACAGCAGGTAGGTAACTCCAGTCAGCAGGACGAGAATAGGAAAAAGCTTCAAGGCAGCATAGTTCTTTCCAATCTTACTCGCTAGATAGACTGCGACGATATTCAAGAGACTACCAAGTAGCATAACTGCTGAAATTTGCCAACCACTTAAATCTGGTAACTGATTTTGATAGTAAAAATAAAACATGCACATGAGTACTCCGACAATCTGAGATAAAATCATCCAGTTTAAAAGCATGGGATTTCTCTTCAACTCATCCTTAACAGTCCAAATAATTTGTTTCATGGTCACACTATCAGCTTTTTCTACCTTGACACTGGGTTCTTTCAGCATCCAAATCAAGAAAAGAACTATGATAGAAGTCGCAATCATGATATAGTAGGTCAGGTGCAATTGACCATGAACAAAAAATCCTGCTAGCACTGTCCCAAAAGACTGGGTTCCTTCTGACACTCCTGATAGGAAACTTGAAATGGATAGGTAACGCTCCTTTAGTCCAGCCTCTACAGCCGAGTCATAGACCATTGCCGCGCTTGTTCCTGAATCAAAATTATAAGACAAGGCACTTACCGCCATAGCTAGTGCATAAATCCAAAAATTTCCCTGCCCAGCCAACATAAGAATAGAGGACACAATTCCTGCTATTCGACTTAAATAAAGGTTAGTCTTATAGGAATAACGGTCAGCTAACATACCAGATGGAATTTCACAGAGAAGACTGGTCGTATGAAAAATACTTTCCAGAAGTCCAATCTGCCAAAGAGACATTCCATTTTGACTGAGAAAGAGAATCCAAAAACTGGTAATCCCTAAAAATGCAAAAAACTCAACTCCAGCCATCAGGCCAATATTTTTCCGATAATTTCTTATTAACATCTTTTCTCCTTTAACAAGTGTATTGTTATTTCTTTTGTCCGTCACTTGTTAATCTGTTCCTTACATGATTTCCACCCCTTTTTAGAAGCATTCTTCAATGCCATTATTGTTCGTCTAATTGTTCATGAAATAATACCGGAAAATAGCCGTTCTACGGTTTCTTTTTCGAGTTTTCTTGTTTATTTTAGCACTTATGTCATCATATTACAAGAGAATATAGGAATGCTCTGCGAAAACCCAATGCATTCCAGTCGCAAGTGATTAGATATCCTGCAATTTTATAGTTTTAATTATCTCTGAGCAAATTTCTTGCAAGTCCTTTTGTTTTGTTGTAATATATTTTATAACAACGAGGAAATTCTCGAGAATTTAAGAAAAAGGAGACACATCATGTCTAAAAAAGTATTATTTATCGTCGGATCCCTACGCCAAGGTTCTTTCAACCACCAAATGGCCCTAGAAGCTGAGAAAGTACTTGCTGGTAAAGCGGAAGTTAGCTACCTCGATTACTCATCTCTTCCTCTCTTTAGCCAAGATTTGGAAGTTCCAACTCATCCAGCTGTAGCGGCTGCTCGTGAAGCAGTTCTCGCTGCTGATGCCATCTGGATTTTCTCTCCAGTCTACAACTTCTCTATCCCTGGTACAGTGAAAAACTTGCTTGACTGGCTATCTCGTGCCCTTGACTTGTCTGATACACGTGGCGCTTCTGCCCTTCAAGACAAGTTTGTCACAGTATCGTCTGTAGCCAATGCAGGTCACGATCAACTCTTCGCTATCTACAAAGATCTCTTGCCATTTATCCGTACACAAGTCGTTGGAGACTTTACTGCCGCACGTGTCAATGACTCTGCCTGGGCAGACGGAAAATTGGTTCTCGAAGAAACAGTCTTAAACTCACTTGAAAAACAAGCTCAAGACTTGATTGCAGCGATCTAGTAAAAAATAGAAAATTTTAAGAAGTCTTTAATATAAAAATGAGTAACTTTTGATGTAAAGTTGCTCATTTTTTTGCGTTATCTAATACTATCCTATTAGTTAAATCAGCAGTGACACTTCTTTAATTTAACGATGCCGTCTAGCATGAGCACGACTTCCTGGTCCAGTTCTGACTAATTTAACTTGTTTACCATGATGTGAAGGAACATGGTGTACTGGTCTATGATGAGGTCTCGTTAAATGCGGTTTAGGCTGAACACTTGGTTTTGGATGAGTTACAACTACGTTTGGTTTTGTAACAACTCCGACCACATGCGTGTAGCTAGTAGTACCGGTATGAATAACACTTGTCACCTCTGAATGAGTTTCGGTTTCATTTGTTGTAATAGTGACAATCGGTGTTGTAGGACCCGCTGTTGCCGCGTTTGAAGTAACAGTAGTTGTCGTTGTAGTTGTAGTCGTAGCTGCTCCACCAGGAACAGGTCTTGTCTCTGTTTTCTTATTAACAGATGTTTGTGAAGAAAAATCTGTTGGTTTAATTGCAGCCAAGGCTTCAGCTGGAGTTAAGCTAGGTTTTAAATCAGTAGTCGCTACCGGTTTTGGTTGCACAACTGGTGTTGGTGTAAGTGGAGTAGATACTACTGGTTTAACCGTTATTACCGATGCAGGTGCTACTGGTTTTACTGGAGCAACTGGTTGTGGTGTAGCAACAGGCGCTGGAGTTACTGGTGTTGAAACTACTGGTTTGACCGTTGTTACTAGTGTTGATGGTGCTACTGGTTTTGGTTGAACTACAGGCGCTGGCTTAGCAGGAGTTGACACTGCTGGTTTAACAGGTATTACTGGCTTGACCGATACAACGGGTCTTGCAACAATTGGTGATGATGCAACAACTGGATTCAGAACAGTCAAAACTGGTTTGATAGAAATTCCATTCCCTTGACCAGAAGGAGTTGCTGCAATAGTTGTTACTCCTTGCGGAGTGACATTTGGTTTATGAACAGTCCTATCCACTGAAGCTACTGGTTTATCATCAATTCTTGTGATTTTCCAATTATCATAAATAACAGCACCAGTAACGAGGTTAACTCTCGCCACTCTTTCAAAAACTACAGATCGAACTACATCTTTGAAAGCTTGTTTACCATCTTTTTGATATTTGTAGTGAATGGTCTGTTTGGTCATTTTTCTTAGTGTATCCAAGTTTTCAACCGATTTAGGCCAAACAGGTGACAATGCATCTTCTGCTACTAATGGATTTCCAGCAATTGGTTTAGGATCATCTGCTGTGACAGTCACAACTTTTTCGATTAATTGAACTGAGAATACTTGATCAGTTTGTTTTTCACTATCAAAGCGTTTATCATTAGCATTTGCAAAACCATCATGTACTAATTCATATCCTTGTTTTAGGTATTGATTAATACGAGTTTTTGAATTATAAGCAATTGCTTCACCTGGAAGACCAACTACACTATCCACATTTCCTAAAACCTTAGGACTTGTTTCTGTTTGATTTAGGTATTTAACCTGTGCTTTTTGTTGAGCAAGATAATCATAAACAACATGGATATCGGCCTGTGTCAAATGTCCCTTACTATTAGCAGGTGTTTGTGACAAGACATATACTACACCATCTTTTTCGAAACGTTCAGGAACTTTAGCAGTCACATCATAGTTATTTCCCAACAAGTTAATGAGATTTGAACTCTTATCATGTGGTGTATTGAATGTTTCTAAAATAGCTTGACTGGTTTTATCACGATACTGAATATCAACTTTACCAAATTTAACTTCTTCGTACACAGCTACCACGTTGGCTTGAGCTCGTGTAATCGTACCAGATGTCTTCGTATTACTATAAAAACGATCATTCTGTGCATACTCTTTGAAGACATAATATTTACCATTTGGTGAATGCAATAAATAAGGCGCTGTGATAGATGTTGTTTGAATTCCTTTGTTTTCTTGAACTTCTGTCTCAGTTGTATTTCTCTCCAAAGTAGCTACATAGCTAGTATCAATTTTGGTAGATGGTCTTACAGTAGTGAATTTGTCTTGAAGGATACCTCCATTTTCCACCGCTGCAATGGCAGGAAGAAGCATTTTCCCTTGAGTATCAACGAAGCGAACAGCTACATCTCCATATACAAGGCGCCCATCTGTTCTAACCATATCTGGGTTGGCAATTTTCCAGTCAGAATCAGCAGCTTGTTCGTATTGGTCTGTAAGATTTTTACCTTTGGCATCAACAACTGTCAATGTTCCTGAAACATTCGATTTAAAACCATTTCTAGCTTCATTCAGATAATTAACTGTGTGACTTGTTGGAACACGGTCAACTCCAAAATCTTTTGTACGTAATACATAAGTTCTTCCAGCCAACATCTTTCCAGATACTAATTCAAAGGTTAATTCATTATCTGTCGCCTTAAGAATCTTAAATTTGGCATGTTGATCAGGCTCTTCACGAGGTGCTTCCAAAATAACATTATGGCGATTTACCCTTGTTCTTGATGTATCAGGGCTAGTATTTATCATTTCGACATTGTGGGCACCACGTTCAATAAATTCACCAACAGTAGCAAACTTATTGAATTCTGTATCATTGATACGAACAGTGAAACGAGTCCCTGCACTAAAGTTTGATTTCCATGTTCCAATACGAAGGGTAGTGTTGTATGTCTTGATACTTCCATCATCATCCAACATCACATCACCTGTGAAGTTAGCTGTAGCAGGTGTATCATAAACTTTAGGTGCTCCGATATCTGTTTTAATCACAGTGTAATTCTTAGTGACTACATTTTGACCATTAACTGAGATAACACCAGTTACAGATTTATCCACATTCACTCGAGGATAACGAATTCCACCTCTGTATTGAAGTTCAAAAGTAACATCGTCTAGGCGTTCAATTTCGTCAGTGAAACGGTATGTTGCTTCAATATGACTTCCTTTGTCAACTAAATCCCATGATTCTTTTGTGTCCAAAGCAACGTCACGATCTCCACGTGAAGCCCAGTATGAAAGGCTTCCAGCTTTGGCATTATCATTTTTCTGAACCAGACTCACTCGTTCTGCAAAAACTTTACCTTCAGCAACCAATTTTTGAGGAAGATTATTGTCTTGCGGTAATTCCTTCAAGCCAATTGTGAAGATATCCCCCTTATGATAGACACCATTTTTAAATTTTAATTGGAAACGATAATCAGCAATACCTGTTGAAGTCACACGATCCGCCATATCGATTGTACCACTGGCAATAATATTTCCATTATCGATTGCTACATCTTGTGTTTGAATTGGCGATAGACTAGCGCTAATTTTCTTGCCATGTCCTGCACGTTGCAACTCAGTATACACTGTTTCAATAGCTGAATACAGTTGATTTAATTGAGTCTTAAGATTTTCTGCACTCACAGATGAATCTTTTAATAAGGCTTTTGATTGTGAAATCTGAATGGTGGCTGCCTTAACAGCTTCTTGAACTAAGGCTTTTTCTTCAGCTTTACGTTCTGCTTCTTGAGAATAACGTAAAGCGACTTGATTTAAAACTTCTGCTTCTGATACAACCTGATCCAGAGTAGTTTTTTCGACTGATTTTTCTTCTTTTACCTTTTCACTTGAAGCAGGTGAAGTAGTTTTTTCTTCGCTAGGTTTTACTTCTTTAGAGGTTAATTCTTTTGAGTCAGAATTTTTTGTCTCAGCTACTACTTTAGATTCTGCTTCCTTCTTTAGAAGGGCATTGACATCTAATTCTTCTTTTTCCAAAACTGGAGCTTGAAGAGTGGAAGGCAATTCTGCTATTTTTTCCTCTGAATTTCTTTGCTTGGTCTCGTCTGGTTTTGTAGAGACTTTTTGTTCTTCTTTTTCAGTTCGATGTGAATCTACTTTCTGTTCATCTGCACTCACACCTGAATAAGTAGCAAAAACCATTAAGGCAGCTACAGCAACAGATACTGCACCAAAACTTGATTTTCTAATGGAATACTTGTTTACCTTATTCATTTGATTCCGTTTTACTCTTGAATACATATATTTTCTCTCTAACTTTTTATGATAAAAAAGGGAGTGGAATTGATGCTGTATTGACATACATTCTCACTCCCTAAAACACTACACTTACAATCTTTTGTTGTCTAGAGTTTTGTTTTGATTTTATTCATCTCTTTTTGCTTTTCCAACTAAACTGAATCCAGCAATTAAGCCCAGTACTCCCAGAACTTGAGCCATTCCAGAAGAGTGACCTGCAGTTTTAGGAAGTTCTTTTTCATTCTCTCTGGAAACTGGAGTTTGGTTTGGAACTTCTGACGGCACATGTGGAGCCGGGGTTTGCGTTGGAACCGGAGTTGGGATTGGGGCTGGAGTCGGTACTGGATCCGGCGTAACTTGTGGGGTTGGGGTTGGAGTCGGAATTGGAGTTGGAGTTGGAGTCGGAATTGGGATTGGTTGAACATTTCTATAAGTTACAGTTACAACCTGATTTTCAGTTTCTGCTGTAATTCCTTGAACAGAATCTACTTTAGCAAGATCAGGATTGTAGCCTGCAATGCTTGGAGATACCACTTCGTCAAAACTTGTCACTCCATCTTCAGCAACCCAAGATGTACTTGTAGTCTTACCTGTCACATTATCGATACTTAACATACGTGAAAAGCTTACTTGATCATGGTGATCTTCACTTGCTTTTGTACCATCTGCAAATACATAATGAATCGTTCTTTCCACAAGTTTTGGAGTATCTTTTTTAACAGTGATTTTATGTTTCAATAGGACTGTATATTCTTGAACTTTTGTTTCATCTGTATCAAAAGTTGCATCTGTAGGGAAACCATCTTTCTGCAATAAGTAGCCTTTTTCAATCAATGGTTTCAAAACAGTTTCTGTCGTATAGGCAATCTTTTCTCCAGATTTACCAGTAACATTGTCTGTATGAACGACCTCATCCTTATTATCAACATCTATATAACGAATCACTGCAACTTGATCTGTCTTGACGTAAGTTATCTTTGTATCTTCACCTGGATTTTTAGGTGTGACACTTGTACGCTCTGGTTTGTAGCCTAGAATTTCAGGTACTGCTGTTTCTCCAGCTTTACGAGGATCATTTGCATCATTCAGGTATTGTGGTTGAGGAGCATTTGCAATCACATTTCCAGAAGCATCTACTGGAATGATTTTACCCAAAGCTCTATATGTAACTGTATCTATTGCTCTTGGCAGATCTGGCGTAACTGTCTTAGCACCAGCTTCTGCTTTATCAGCAAAATATCCTGTCACAACTGGTACTTTAACTGTTCCATAGGTATGGTTCTTGTTTTCCCAAGTTGTTTCTTTAGTCGCTTCATTATATGATCCCTTGAAGACAAAGTCATTTTGCACATTATCTTTAGGAGTTGCAGAACCTGCACCAGTAAAACTTACCGTTTGGTTTGTTTCCTTGGATACTGGATTGATAATTTCATTATATGTTACAAAGGTATCTTTTCCGATGCGATCAGGATCTGATTCATCATTTGGTTCAATTGTCTTGTCAACAATGTTATAGCCCCAAGCAGTTGGTTGCGTATTATTTAATACATGGAATTTTGGAGCCTCAGGAATTTTTGTTTCCGCTGCTTTTGTTGCATCGTTTGGATCATTATCATAGTACTTATAGAGAGCGTCTTCAATATTTTGTACAACCTCTCCTTGTTCATTGATATATTGTCCTTTGTTATTGACTGCTACAATGCGTCCCATTTCTTTCAAATCAACATTAACTTCTGTATCTTGAGGAGAATTTGGATTAACCTCCATCGTTCCTACTTTATTCACAGTAGCATAGAACTTTGGTGTAACAGGTGTTCGTACTGCTTTGAAGACCGCATTAACAGATGAACCCACTTCTGAATTATTTGAAGTAGTTGATTCTGCTACAGCAGCACGTTTATCTCTTGATAAACTGCGTACAGAAGGCTCACCATTTTCTGTAGCAGTTAAGCCTACTGGAGACACTTGTGGAGCTAAATGATTTTCTGGAACTGGAGCTACTTCTGACAATGCTCGTCTGCTTCTAGATGATCTAGCAACTCTTGATTCACTATTGTTGACAACCGATGGAGTTGAAACAGCTGGTTGAGATGCTACTGGAGCTACAACGTCTTGGTTCTTAATAGCCGTAATCTTCCATTGTTCATAATTAATATCACCAGAAACCAAATTCACAAGAGCATTCCGTTCATAAGTGATATGTTGATCAATTGATCCATATGCAGCTTTTCCATTTTTGAGGTAACGGAAGTTAATGCGACGACTTATTGTTTGAGTTAGCTTCTCCATTCTTTCAACAGTACCTGGCCAATTCGGTGTGTTGGGTTGTCCTGGAGTGACTGGTGTATTTGGTTGTGGTTTAGGATCTTTCGGTGTCACACGTTCAACACGTTCTGAAAGGGTTACTGTGTAGACTTGGTCGCGTGCTGTATCGTAGTCATAAACCTTAGCACCACCTGCTGTGAATTCATCGCTGACAAGCTTGTAGCCTTGTTTCTTGAATTCTGTGATTTGATTGGTAGTGCTGTAGGCAATGGCTTCTCCTGACTTACCTGTCACTTCATCTGTTGTGAGAACACGGTTACCGTTGGTACTTACATAACGGATGACAGCTTTTTGGGCATCCTTACGGTAAGTGACTGTTTCAACACGGTCTTGGTCTTTCGCTTGAACTCCGCTAACAGCTGGGATTTCTGATTTATCTGCTGTGTAACCTGTGATAGTTGGCGATACTACTTTGTCAAACGTATCATCATTAGTTGTCCAATCTTGGAAGTCAATATGACCTGTTACCAAGTTGACATTGCTCCAACGTTTGAATTGAAGAGTTTCAACCACATCATCCTTAGCCTTGCTTCCATCTTCGTAAACGTAATGGATGGTACGG
>CAJZGT010000018.1 GCA_916048145.1 uncultured Streptococcus sp. | reverse complement strand
GTTCAACCGCAGGTGGACTCAAGGTTATTCGAGGCCTCATCCTTTCAAAAATTGCTAAAAATCAGATTTTGTCAATTCTATCGCCCCACCGTGTTTTGACCCTCCATGTTAACAAAACGGTGATTGACAAAGATACCCAACATAAGATTCTCAAGTACTTTGTCATCTATGCTATGATTTTGCTCGCGCTTATCTTTATTGTCAGCCTAGATAGCAATGATTCTCTGGTTGTGACTAGCGCTGTCTTTAGCTGTTTCAATAATATAGGACCTATTCTAGGAACCACTTCTAGTTTCTCAATCTTTAGTCCTATCTCAAAAATTCTCCTCTCCTTTGCAATGATTGCAGGTCGTTTGGAGATTTATCCAATCCTACTTCTCTTTATGAAGAGAACTTGGTCTAAACGTTAATTACAGCATTACTCCCCTTTTACAAAATTGTAAAAGGGGATTTTTTAAACTAAAAATGAGAAGACCAAATAGTCCTCTCGTAGTATTATCTTATCTAAGATTTGCTGTATAACGAGCTACTTCCGCTTGATTAGCCCAAACATAATGACCTGGACGAATTTCTACCATAGATGGCTTATCTGTCTCATAATCATGTTGATCTGGATCATATACTTTCAAGACCTTCTTGCGTTCCAAGATTGGGTCTGGAATTGGTACAGCTGAAAGCAAGGCCTGAGTATATGGGTGAATTGGATTATTAAACAATTCTTCTGTTTCTGCAACCTCTACAATAACACCCTTATAAATAACTGCGATACGATCTGAAATAAAGCGAACAACCGACAAATCATGAGCAATGAAAAGATAAGTCAAACCTAACTCTTTTTGGAATTTCTTAAGCAAGTTCAAAACTTGGGCACGCACAGAAACGTCCAAGGCTGAAATTGGCTCATCTGCAATAACGAAATCAGGCTCCATAACAAGGGCACGGGCAATCCCGATACGCTGACGTTGACCACCAGAAAACTCGTGTGGGTAACGGGTCAAGTGTTCTTTTAAAAGCCCAACTTCATGAATCATCTTTTGAACTTTTTCTTGTCTATCTTCTTCATCTTTAAACAAATGGTAGTTATAAAGACCTTCCGAGATAATGTAATCAACTGTCGCACGCTCATTCAAGCTGGCTGCAGGGTCTTGGAAAATCATCTGAATACGACGAATCAGCTCTGATGATTCCTTGTGTGATTTTTTCCCATTAATCTTCTGACCATCAAAGATAATTTCACCTTTGCTTGTATTGTTCAAACCAATAATAGCACGACCAATGGTTGTTTTTCCACTACCGGATTCACCTACAAGAGAGAATGTCTCTCCCTTGTTGATAAAGAAGTTTGCATTTTTAACTGCAACAAACTTCTTACTTCCTTCACCGAAGGAAATTTCTAAATCTTTAATTTCTACTAATTTTTCAGACATTTCCTTCCTCCTAGTCTTCTAGATGAGCAAAGCCCATTTTATCACGAATCTTGTCATGCAAATCTGCTATAACTCCTGGTTTTTCAACTTTAGGAGCATTTTCATGAAGCAACCAAGTCTTAGCCCAGTGAGTATCACTAACAGAGAACTTAGGTGCTTTTTGTTCAAAGTCAATTTGCATAGCATAGTCTGAACGAAGGGCAAAAGCATCACCTTTCAACTCAGTATAAAGAGATGGCGGTGTTCCTGGGATAGAGTATAATTCACCTTTATCATCAGCAAGCTGAGGTAAGCTAGATAAGAGACTCCATGTATATGGATGGCGTGGGTCATAGAAGACTTCCTCAACAGTTCCATATTCTACAATTTCCCCAGCGTACATAACTGCTACTTTATCTGCAATACTTGCTACCACACCAAGGTCATGTGTGATAAAGATAATGGTAAAGTGGTACTCATTTTGCAAGGTTTTAAGCAAATCAATAATTTGTGCTTGAATAGTTACGTCTAGGGCCGTTGTAGGCTCATCACAGATTAAGATATCTGGACGACAAGCAAGAGCTATCGCAATAACAATACGTTGACGCATCCCACCAGAATATTGGAAAGGATATTCTTCAAAACGTTTCTCAGCTTCTGGAATTCCGACTTTTTTCATATAGTCGATTGCCATTTCTTTAGCTTCCTTGGCTGTTTTTCCTTGGTGTTTAACGATAACTTCTGTAATTTGGCTACCGATTGTATTGATTGGATCCAAACTTGTCATAGGATCTTGGAAGATGGTCGCAATTTTAGCACCACGAATCTTCTCCCACTCCTTGTTAGAAGCCAGAGCAGTCAAGTCTTGTCCACGATAGTCGATACTTCCTTGAGCAATCCGTCCATTATCTTCTAACATTCCTGTAAAAGTTTTTGTTAATACAGATTTACCAGAACCAGACTCACCTACTAAGGCAAGAACTTCCCCTTCAATCAAATCCAGAGACACTCCTCGGATAGCCGTTAACACTTTGTCACGAACGTCAAATTCCACGACAATATCGCGAGCAGTCAATATTACATTATTTTCTTTTGTCATATTTACTCCTATCTATGTGTACGTGGATCACTAGCATCCGCTAAGTTTTGACCAACAACAAAGAGAGATAAGGATACCAAAATCAATGTTGTTAATGGAATCCAGAATAGGTAAGCGTTGGTCGTAACGTTTTGTGAATAGTCTGAAATCAAACGTCCCAAACTTGGAACTGTCACAGGTAGTCCTAATCCAAAGAAGGAAAGGAAGGCTTCATAAGAGATAAAGCTTGGCAACATCAATGTCATCGTAGATACAATAACAGATACCAATTGTGGCATAATATTTTTGACGATGATTTTAAAGGTAGGTGTTCCAAGAGTTTGAGAAGCGAGGTTGTATTCTAAATCACGATAACGCATGATTTGGATACGAATCATATAAGCAATCCCAATCCAAGTTGTCACACTCATGGCAAAAATCAAATTCCAGAAACCAGCACCAATTGAGTACGTCAAGACAATAACAATCAAGAGAGATGGAATGTTTGAAATAATGTTATAAACTTCCATCATGATACGGTCAACGGATTTTGAAATTCCCCAAATTCCACCAACAATAACACCAATTATAAGGTTAATAAAAGTAGCAATTACAGAGATGAGGATAGAGTTACGCGCACCAAACCAAACCCCATCAAACAAGGATTTACCATTACTATCTGTACCAAACCAATGTTCAGCGTTAGGCTTGATAAAGCGAGCACTGAAGTCATTTACCTTACTTACATCGTTGAAATCAAAATCTGAGAACATTGGGTAAATAAAGCTCATTAAAATAATAGCGACCAAAATACCTAGCATAGCAACTGTCGATTTTTTCTTCAGAAACTGTCTGAAGACAGACCCCCAGTATGAATAAGCTGGTGCATCAATCGTTTCAGAGGCAAAATCGTCACGTTTTACAAACTGAAATTTTTCTTTATCGATTGTTGACATTATTTGCCTCCTTTCTCTGTCAATTTAATACGTGGGTCAAGCATTGTCATCCAGATATCCCCTACAAAGAGTGAGAAGATAGAAATACATGTGAAGATGAAGACAAGACCAACTACCATCGAGTTATTTGACGCCTTAACAGAGTCAATCAACATTTTACCCATACCTGGGAAGGCGAAGACTGTTTCAGTAAGAGTTGCACCACCGATAACCCCGATAACGGCACCAGGAATACCTGAAACCAAAGGAACCATTGCGTTTTTAAAGATATGTTTGTTTGAAATTTCTTTTTCAGACAAACCTTTGGCACGAGCAAAACGAACGAAGTCTTGAGATTGCAAATCGATCATGTAACGACGAATCCAGATAGCTGTACTTGGTGCTCCTAGCAATCCTAGAATAACTGCTGGTAAGACATAAGAACGCCAATCTCCAGCACCCAAGATAGGGAACGAATCTGGAAGACCAATAGATGATCCAATCAAACGAACGATATAAACCAAAGCAATCGTTGGAAGAGCAAGCAAGAAGGTCAAAGCACCGGTCGAGAAGCTATCAATCCAAGTATTCTTGTGGCGAGCCATAGCAGACCCAAGAGGGATTGCAATAGCATACGAAATAATCAAACCAATTAATCCAGCAACAGCAGAGCTTGCAATCATTGATGGATACTGATAGTTGCTCTCTGTAGCTGTATACGGATCATTTTTACCATAGTTGGCTACCTCACGAGCGTCTGCCTGACTAGGTGATTTATAAGTACGTGAGTAAATATCTACAGATGAAGTCTTCTTACCAGTAGGGAATTGAACTTGTCCAGTCTTTGTTTGTCCTTGACCTTGTGTAATGACTTGAAGTACGGGAGTGTTTGCATAAGTTGGGTAAGAATCACCTAAATTAACATTCACAAAATTTTGGTGTACAAATGGGAATTGGTTGTTAAAATACAACAGATACTTATGTTTTGTACCTGAACCAACCAACGACCATCCAATAGCAGGGTCATTTTCAAAGCGAAGATAGCGTTCTAAGTTTGGATTTTCAGGGTCTTGAATCTTGTTTGTATGATCAATATCAAGCAAGTTAGCATAGAATTTGAAAACACGTTCAAAAATCGGAATTTCACGCGTAGCATAGAACTGACCACTCTCTGAGAATACACCTAGTGTCCAGCCATTACCTAATTGGTTAATGTATTTCTCATAAATCGCTTTATTGCTATCATTAGCATCAACTGTTACCGATGAATCTAATTTACTAGCTTTTTCTTGCAGCTCCTTGGTATCGTAGTACTCGATATAGCCCATACGCTCATAAACAGTATTTTCATAATTATCCCGTTTATCTGGAGTGGTTGCAATCTTATTATAGTTGGTATCCTGTTTAAAAATCAATTTACGAGGTACCATCGTATAGATAATCGTGTAGGTTAAAGTTGTCACCAAGAAAATAGACAACAATGAACGCAAGACACGCATAAAAATATATTTCTTCATATCGTTTCCTTTTTAAATCCCAAAAGAACCTTCTCCTCATGGAGAGAAAGTTCTCTTGAGAGTTATTTATTTAACGTGTTTAGTCAATTCTTTTTGAACTTTTTCGTTTGATTCTTTTTTCTCTTTGAGCCATTTCTCACGAGCTTGTTCATAATCAGCCTTTGTTACAACCTTATCTTGTAACTGAACATATTTGAAGTAGACATCTGAAGCTTTATCTCCAGATTGGCTATAAGAATCTGAGAATGGTACAACACGAGAAATAAATGGTGCAGCACCACTAGAAGACATAGCTGGTAAGAAGAGTGAGCTGTCTGTCAACCAAGCTTGAGCAGCAGCATATTTTTCATAACGCTTGTTAAGATCACTTGTTTCTTTTCCAGCTTCATCAAGCAATTTATCGTAATCTTTCATACCAACTTTTGCTGCAGCTGCATTTGATGGGTCATCATAGCCCATATAAGTTTTCGTTTGCTCACTATTAGTTGATTTAAGGATGTCAAGATAAGTTGATGGATCTTCATAGTCAGGATTCCATCCAACAGCACCTGAAAGATCCCAATCCTCAGCCGCCGCATTAGCAGCATAATAAGTCACATTAAAGAATTCATCTTTAGAAATTTGTTGAATATCGACGACAACATTTGCTTCGCCTAAAACTTTTTCAACTGATTGTTTGAACGACTGAATACGTGCAATATAGTTTTTAGACGTTTGGTCTACTGGAACATCCAAATGGATAGGGAATTTCACACCTTCTGCTTCCAGAGCAGTTTTAGCTTTAGCAAATTCTGCTTTAGCTTTGTCAGCATTAAAGAGACCGTCTTGACCATCAGCAAAGTTTACATTTTTCCACTCGTCTCCATAAGTCGTAACTTTTTCAGCAACCAAGTCACCGAAAGTTTTTTCACCTGCAGAAACAAAGTCCGGTTTCACAAATAGGTTACGAACTGCTAGAGGAGCACCTTCTTTACCGTTAACTTGAGCAGAATAAGCTGTACGATCAAAGGCAAAGTTCAAGGCTTGGCGGAAGTCTTTGTTAAGAAGAGCTTTCTTAGTAGATGTTTTCTCATCATCTGTTGTTTTAGAGGTATATTTGTAATTTTGACGATCGATATTTACACCTAAACCTCCGACACCAGCTCCTGATGGAGTGTAGAAAATATTATCCTTGTATGACTCCTCTACTTTTGAGAAGTTTGAACTTGTTGGGTAAAGACGAGCAAAACTATAAGCTCCACTTGTAAAATTACGTTCAAGTGATTCTTGGTCTGAACCATCAAAGTATGCAAGTGTGACTGTATCTAAATGAACATTCTCTTTATCCCAGTACTGCTCATTCTTAGCAAATTCGATAGAAGATTTAGCAGTCAAACCTTTAAGCAAGAAAGGTCCGTTATAAAGTAAGGATGTAGGATCTGTTGCTTTAGCAAAATCAGAACCTTTTGATTTTTCAAATTCTTCGTTTAACGGCCAGAAAATTGAGTAAGCCATCTTAGAATTCCAGTATGGTTCTGGTTGGTTCAAAGTATACTCAAGAGTATAATCATCAACCGCTTTAATACCTACTGTAGAGAAATCTTTTGAATTACCTGTCAAATAGTCAGATAGGCCCTTAACAGAAGTTTCAGCTAGGTAAAGCGCTTCTGATTTTTTATCTGCCGCATGTTTCAATCCATTCACGAAATCTTTAGCAGTCACTTCAGCATATTCTTCGCCATCAGATGTCATCCATTTTACACCTTTACGAATTTTGTAGGTATAAGTCAATCCATCTTTTGATACAGACCAGTCTTCTGCAACCGCAGGAGTCAAGTTCCCATATTTGTCATTTGTAAAGAGGCCATCGATTCCGTTTGAAGTAGCCACTTTCGTACTCTGTTTTCCAGAGATAAGATAGTCCAATGTTTCTGGATCAGCTGAATAAACATAGCCGTAGGCTTTTGGAGCTGTCGAATCAGATGATTTCGAATTTCCACAAGCAACTAACACACCTGTTGCTAATAAAGCAATTCCTGCTGCAACAAATACTCTACTTTTTTTCATGTTTGTAACTCCTATTGAAAAATTTTAGCATATTGGAAATTATAACATATATCTTCTAAAAAGTAAACGAATTTTCAGAATATTTAGGCGTATTTCTACCAAAAAAATTTTATTTGTCAAGTTTTTTCACTTTTTCATCTCATTTCATGAAAAAGTTACTCTAAATAGCTACCTAAAAACCTTTAAATTCATACTTTCCTTACATTTTTATTTATAGACATAAAACTCATTTTTGTAAACTATTTTTTTGATTAAGAAACTATTGACGTAGAGAAATTTTCAAGGTATAATAGTAAGAGTTATGGCGGTATAGCCAAGTGGTAAGGCACGGCTCTGCAAAAGCTTGATCGTCGGTTCAAATCCGTCTACCGCCTTCTATAACTTGATTTATCAAGTTGCAAATGAATAGAAAGCCCAATTTAAAGGGCTTTTTTCTTTTTCTTCAAATAATTAAAGGATAGATTTAAAGAACTTTTGGAGCAAGTTTGGAGCTGAGTTTTTTCGAGGACACAATTCCCTTTCGAAATCAACTGAAAAAAGCTTTGTCACGCATGGTGACAAAAGCCTCTAGTTTACTCTGTTTCTTCTTCTATTTCAACTTCGGTAATTTGGACTTTTACTTTGGTAACACGTCCATTTTTCACTTTATCATTGGTTAGGATAAGCTGTTTGTTTTGGCTGACCAATTCATAGCTGAGTTTCTCAGTCGTTGGAATACTCCCAATTCCTGTCAAATAATAACCAGCGATGGTATCAACGTCATCACTTTCCAGCTCAACATCAAAGTAGCTATTAAAATCATTGAGATTCATGGTACCTTGAACAATGTAAGTATCATCGCCAATCTGATGAACATCTATTGCTGCTTTGTCCGTTTCATCATCGATTTCCCCAACGATTTCCTCTAAGAGGTCTTCCAGAGTCACCAAACCAGCCATCCCACCGTATTCATCTAGCAAGATTGCCATTTGTCTTTGGGTATTACGCAATTCTTTTAACAAGTCATCCACAAAAATAGTTTCAGGAACAAAGAGTGGATCTTGTAAGATTTTCTTCCAAACAATATTGTCAAAACCGTCCACAAAACCCGCCTTAAGGAGACTCTTGGTGTGAATGATCCCAATCACATTGTCCTTATCCCCATCATAGACAGGTATACGGGAGAAGTTTTGTTTTAAAATACTTTGGATGATGGTTTGACTATCATCCTGAATATCTACCATAAAGGCATCTGTTCGAGGAACCATGACTTCTCTAGCCATTAATTCGTCCAGTGAAAAGATCCCTTGTAACATCTCAATTTCATCAGCATCTAGTGTTTCTTCACTATTTGTCAACATGTACTCAATTTCATCACGGGTCATTTTTTCGTCAGCATCGTCAAAGGTCATCGGAGTCAAGCGACTCAAGAGATTGGTAGATGCAGATAAGAGCCAAACAAAGGGACTAACTAGTTTCCCCAACCCAATGATAACTGGCGCTGTACGAATCGCCAAGGCATCCTTTAGATTAAGAGCGATTCTCTTAGGATACAATTCCCCAAAAACGATGGAAATATAAGTCAAAAATGCTAAAGACAGAAAACTTGCAACGGCATAAGCTGTTTCGCCATTTCCAAGCCAAGATGCAATTTCTCGTCCCAGAGTGTCTGCCAAACTCGCCCCTGATAAGATCGTAATCAGGGTAATCCCTACTTGAATGGTTGATAAAAAGTGGTTAGGATTTTCTAGTACCCTCAGCAGACGGATATAGCGTCTATCTCCTTCTTCTGCCTTTTGTTCAACCCGCGCACGGTTAAGTGAAACCATGGCCATTTCTGTGGCTGAGAAAAAAGCATTTAACACTGTCAAGATAAACAACAAAACAAATTGTAGCAACAAATTCTGACTACTTGGGTCTTCCATAGTTCTTCTCCTAAAATAGTATCTTATCCTTTATTATATCACAAAATCTAGTCCAGTACATATTATTTTTTTCTTAGTACCTATTCTAGCCCTGCTGAAACTAGTAAAAGAAGAACTCCTACATCTACAAGTGACATAGGAGTTTATGTAATCTTTTACTGAGTTACCGTTACTTCTCCAGTTCGGTAATCCAGTTGAAGCCCTTTTTGAACATTGGGAACTAAGACATTAAATTCCAATTCTCCGTCTGAAGACTTGGCTTCAATCTGTGAAGCTGAAGGAACTAAGTCCTCGTTTGAAGCGTAATAAAGGGTTACACGGTAACGGACACGCTTGTTTTGGTCCAAGGCTTTACGTACCATACTTTCATAGTAGTTTTGACCAGTCGAATCCTCGGCCTGTGCCTGATTGGCCCAGGCTGTCTGAACAGCAATGTTTTTAGGATTGCTTGTCGAGGCATCAAAACCATCCAAGCCACCGATTAAGGCATAGCCTAACAAGTGACCTCTATCGACTGCATGAGTATAAGATCCCTTTAGATTCTTGACCTGATGCCAGCCTGGTGGAGTCCAAGAAGTCGAACCATTCCCAGTTTCCTCACGATTCTTGTACTGACGAGTAGCCTTAGACAAGAGGGCATTTGCTACGGTTGGCACTGTTTCCTTGCCCACTGTCTTTGTTTTATTATCAGCGTAGGGCTTACTTGAAACCTTGGCATCTAGATTTGTTTTATTACCATTGACGATAAAAGCACCTGAGCCATTCCACTCCAGACTCCCTTTTATTTGGCTTTTGACTGCATCTGTTAAGACACTTTCTGCCAATGCTTGACTAGGAGCTTCAGACGCTTGTTTTTTCTGACTAACCTTTGTTTTAGGACTATTAGCTGTCGACTGCATCTGCTTGATATAATAGCTTCCCACAGATAAGAGTAATAACACTAGCAGCCCGATCAGTGTCTGTCTTGTTTTTTTATCCATTTTTCTCCTTATCTCTAGAAAAAGACTGGTTCTCCAGCCTAATTTCCTGTAAATTTATGAATCAATTCCTGCCATTTTGCTGGAGACAGGATAGCCCATGGATCTTGACCCTTGCCCAAGATTCCATAACCTACCATTAAGCCGATACCTAGGGCTAAAGCACCTAAAAACAGTACCAAAATGACTAGAAGTAAACGCTTGACTACGTAGCTTGATTTCTTATTCATCTTCATCACTTGCCTCAATCCGCTGAATCTTAGCACCTAGCTGCGCCAACTTCTCATGGAAACGGTAGTAACCTCTATCCAAGTGAACCAATTTACCAACTACAGTTTCTCCTTGTGCTACCAAACCTGTCAAAATCAAGGCAGCACTGGCACGAAGGTCAGTTGAAAGAACTTCTGCTCCCTGCAAAGGCTGTCCACCAACAATACGAGCTGTATCACGGATAATCTCAGAATGCAAGCCCATGCGACGCATTTCTTCTAGATGTTGGAAACGATTTTCGAAAACTGTCTCCACCATAGTTGATTCCCCTTTTGCGACGGTCATCAAGGCTGTAAATTGAGCCTGCATATCCGTTGGAAATCCTGGGTGGGGCAAGGTTTTCACATGAACAGCTTTTAGATTTTCTAGTTGAGAGCGAACTCGAATTCCTTCAGTCTCCTCTATCACTTCCACTCCCATTTCAAGCAATTTGGCAATCAAGGGACGGTTGTGCTCCCAAACAGCGTCTTTAACCAAGACATCACCACCAGTCATGGCAGCAGCTACCATAAAGGTTCCTGCTTCGATACGGTCTTGGACTACATTGTGAGTCGTACCATGAAGTTTCTCAACACCGGTAACGGTAATGGTCTCTGTACCAGCACCCTTAACCTTGGCTCCCATTTCATTGAGGAGAATGGCTAGGTCCACAATCTCAGGCTCACGCGCAGCATTTTCAATCACTGTCACACCATCAGCCAGGGTCGCTGCCATCATCAAGTTCTGAGTAGCACCAACACTTGGGAAGTCCATGTAGATATGAGCTCCATGTAAGCGATCAGCCTTGGCTTCAATATAACCAGCTGTCTGACTAATCTTAGCCCCCATAGCTTCCAGACCTTTTAAATGAAGATCAATAGGGCGGCTACCAATCGTACAACCACCTGGCATGGATACCTTGGCATGACCTACACGGGCAAGAATTGGTCCCAAGACAACGATAGAGGCGCGCATCTTGCTGACATACTTGTAAGGAGCTTCCTCAGTGATATCGCCAGTCGCGTCCACCTCGACAAGATGAGCTTTTTCATTAAAATCCACCTTGGCATTCAAACCACGAACCACCTGATTCATGGTGAAAACATCTGACAAGATAGGAACATTCTGCAAGACGGTCTTTCCTTCACTTGCTAGAATAGTCGCTGCCAACAAGGGCAAGACTGCATTCTTTGCTCCTTCGATCGTAACACTTCCTACCAGACGATTATCGCCACCTTGAACCACAATTTTTTCCATACTTATTTCCTTTACTTTTGATTTTATAATAATCCTCTAAGCGCTTCTTGCCACAACTGATATAGGCTGATAAAGAAAGAACTCATGATGTAGCCCATTACAATGCTAAAAAAGGCTACTAGTAAACGAACTTTTCCTGTGTTCTCAGCTGTCACTTTTAAGACTTTTTCCCATCTAACAAGATTCTTTAAAAGGTAAAAACTCACATAAATAAAGAGCATGTGACTGCTTAGAGTGAATAATAATTGAACCATTTGACTATTATACCATCTTCTCTGTTTGTGCGCTAGTTTGGAAACTTCACTCAAAAACTAGGGATTGTTTTTCAAGTAATCAATTGCATCTTGTAGGGTTTTAACTGGCACAATTTTCATATCTGTCTTAATTGTTTTGGCTGCTTCTAGGGCTGTTTGGTAGTTATTTTTCGCATCAGGATGCGCTTTTTGTTCTTCTTCGCTAACAGGGTTATCAGGGGCAAAGAAAATAGCAGCACCTTCTCTAGCCGAAGCTACAACTTTCTTATCGATACCTCCAATGTCCCCCACATTACCATCACGGTCAATGGTACCTGTACCAGCAACAATACGGCCATTACGAAGGCCAGGGTCAGCTATTTGGGTATAGATGGCCAGACTAAACATGAGACCTGCACTTGGTCCGCCGATACCAGCTGTTGAAAAGCGAATTGGGACATCACTGGTTACTTCTGTACGGTCAATCAAGCCGATTCCAATCCCATTTTTGCCATTTTCTAGAGTAATAATCTTACCTTCTGCAGACTTGGTTTGCCCATCCTCTTCATAAGTTACCTTGACTGAGTCCCCTAATTTTTGAGAATTGACATAATCAATCAAATCTTTGGAACTGTCAAAGGTTTGATCATTGACTGCTGTGACCGTATCAGAGATGTTGAGAATCCCTTTAAAGGTCGAATTATCCGTCACAGTCAAAACATAAACCCCAAGATATTTTAGTTCAATATCCTTACCAGCTGTTTTTAGCCCTTGATACTTGGCCATGTTTTGTGATGTTTGCATGTAGAATTGATTAATCCGCATAAATTCAACATCAGAAGAGCCACCTGTAGTCTCTTGGGCACTACGAATATCTGTAAAAGGCGTCAACCAAGCATAAATCATATGGGCTAAAGTAGCGTGCTGGACACCAACCGTAACAAATTGATAGGCACCAGCTTCCTTATCTTCCGTATCATTGACCTTGAGAACTTGGCGAATATCTTCCGAACCACCTGGAACTTCTATATAGTAGGGCAAGGGCACTACAAATGCCAAGAAGGTCACAATCAAGGCCGCAATGACATATAAGGGCCATCTAATCTTTTTTTTCATTTCTTATTTCCTCCAAAATACTCTCGGGAACATAGCAGGCAATATCCTGACCAAACTTCAAAAGCTCTCTAACACCGGATGAACTGAGATAGAGATGTTCAGGTCGGCTATGTAAATAAATGGTCTCTATATCAGGAGACAGCTGATGATTGTAGTAATCAAAACTGGCTTCATATTGCAAATCCGTTGCATTCCTCAAACCACGCACTAGACAAGTAGCCCCCAGTCTTTTTGCGACATCGACCACCAATTCATCATGAGAAGACACGACTGCAACATTTTCCAAATGTTTCACAGCCTTTTCTAGCCCCCGTTTACGACTTTCGATAGGGAGAAATCCTTGTTTGTGGGGATTAAAAAAAATACCGACATATAGCTTATCAAAGAGTCTGCTAGCCCGTTCAATGATATCCAGATGCCCATTTGTCATCGGATCAAATGAGCCTGTGAATAAGCCAATCTTATCTGACATAGACTGTCACCTTACTAATTCCATAAATCTTTTCCTTCCAGATGCCCAGACAGGCAATTTCTTCTGGAAGTTCAACGGCTTTATCCGTCTCACACACGACCATGACATCTTCAGAAAAAAGCTCTCTCTCAGCCATTTTTTCAATATCTGCTACGATTTGTTCCTTGGCATAAGGAGGGTCTAAGAAAATGAGGTCAAATTCCCCAGATACCTGTTCCAATGCTCTTTCTGCATCCATCTTGAGGAGTTGAAATTTTCCAACTTCCTTGGTCATCTGAATATTTTCAGCCACGATAGCCTGAGCCTTACGGTCTCGCTCCACCAAAACAGCGCTGGACATGCCACGTGAGACTGCCTCGATAGATAAACCACCACTACCTGCATAAAGGTCCAAGACTCGTCCCCCTTCAAAGTAGGGACCAATCATGTTAAAAATGGCTCCCCTAACCTTATCCGAAGTAGGTCTTGTCGTCTTGCCTTCTAGTGTCTTGAGGGGACGTCCCCCATAGATTCCTGATACGATTTTCATACCGTTTATTATACCAAATTATGGGCGAAAAGAGAAAGAAAACCGAACCTTGCGGTTCGATTCTCTACAAAATATTTTCGTA
>CAJZGT010000017.1 GCA_916048145.1 uncultured Streptococcus sp. | reverse complement strand
GTCTGGAAGGCTATGCAGCTGGTCCAAGTTTGGAAGCTCGTACAGGTGTACGTGGTGAAAACATTGAACTCAACAGCTCTGTCTGGGATGTTCAAGCCTACTATATCGCTCAAGCTGCGGTCAATGCTACAGTGACTTTCCGCCCAGACGTAATCGTCTTTGGTGGTGGGGTAATGGCTCAACAACACATGCTGGACCGTGTCCGTGAGAAATTTACAGCTCTTCTCAACGGCTACCTACCAGTACCAGATGTGCGTGAATACATCGTGACACCAGCAGTCGCAGGAAATGGTTCTGCTACTCTTGGAAACTTTGTACTTGCAAAAGAAGTTTCAAAATAAAGCACAAAATCCGCTTGGGAAACCAAACGGATTTTTTACGTGTCAAAGCATTTGCCAGAAAAAGTCAATAATATAGGTCAGACCGTAGGTATAAACCACGAGGGTAAAGGGTTTGGTCAGAATGATGATGGTCATATAGCGCTTGAAACTCATCTTGGTCAGGGCAGCCAGCATACAGAGAAAGTCAGCTGGACTAATGGGCCAAATCATCATAAAAATAAAGAAACGGTCAAAACGATTACCCTTATCCAACCAGCCGATATACTTGTCGTAGGTGCGCTTGCTGACGACAGACTGGACAAAGGCGGCCCCATAGAGGCGCACCAGATAAAAGATAATGGCACAGCCAATCACGATACCGATATAGTTGTAGATTGTCCCGATGATGTGACCGTAGATAAAGACCCCAGCCACTGAGGTCAAGGCCCCAGGAATGATAGGAACGACCGTCTGTAAAATCTGTAAAAATATAAAGAGAGGTGGCCCCCAGATGCCTGCCTGCTGGATAAAGGCAGAGAGGGTTTCCTTAGACTGTAAAATCCCAGCCTGATAAGCCCAAATACAGAAAATCAAACTCCCAACCCCACCTACAATAGATGAGATGTTGATAACTTGCTGTAGAAGGGGAGAAACAGCTTTCATTTGTTTATCCTGTGACATGTAAACTCCTCATAGATAGTATAACTCTACTATACCATATTTTGGAAGAGAAAGGGGGAAGATTGCTTTTGCGATGGGAAGAGTGATGGAATTTGAGGTTAAACATGTTATAATAGACCTAGTATAAAATTTGGAAATTTCAGGATATGAATAGTTAAAATGAAACGTAAGGAAGGTTTGCGATGGCAAGACGAAAAGATTTTTCTGAATTAACAAGAGTACAAATCCCAGCAGCTCTGCATTTGATGCGAATGGGTTATACCTATCTTTCTCGTAATAGTAAAGAAATTGAAGAAAGAGACCCAGATACCAATATTCTTGTATCTGTTTTTAAGGAGCAATTTTTAACATTTAATAACTATTTAACAGATGAAGATTTTGAGAGAGAATTGGCCAATATCAAGCTGGAATTGGATCAAAATGATTTAGGGCGCTCCTTCTTTAAAAGGATACAGGGACAAGAAGGTGCTGTTTATATCGATTGGGAAAATCCTGAAGCCAATACCTTCCATCTGGCGCTTGAAGTCACTTGTCAAAATGGACAAGATGAATTTCGCCCGGATATAGTTGTCTTTATCAATGGACTTCCCCTTTCTTATATCGAAGTTAAACAACCCAATGCTATCCGTGATGGAAAGACAGGGATTCAGTCAGAACAGGACAGAACCAGATACCGTTTTGAAAATCGTAAGTTCCGTCGTTTTAACAATATTACTCAATTGATAGCTTTATCAGATAATTTACCTTATATTAGTGGCCAAGGTCAACAAAAACAGGGTTCTTACTACGGTTCAAATGCCTATTCAAAAACCAAGTTTAATGCTTTCAAGGAAGAAAGAGAAGTAGATTTTCTGAATTCAATTGTACCTTTAAGAGATGAACAAATTGATTTTGTACTTGAGGATGTGAAGCGTTTTGCTCTCAAATCTCAACCAGAATTTACAACAAACTTACAGCCCGACACTCCTTGCAATACTTTCCTGTCTTCTTTGTATCAAAAAGAACGCCTGCTTTTCATGCTTCGCTTTGGGCTGGTATATGTAGAGGAAGAAAGTAAGGAAGGTCAGATACAATTGCAGAAGCATGTCATGCGCTATCCGCAGTATTTTGCAACTCGTGCTATCGAAGGGGCTATCGCAAGAGGTATCAAGAAGGGCGTTATCTGGCATACACAGGGCTCAGGTAAGACAGCCTTAGCTTTCTTCAATATCCGCTATCTGACCAATTATTTCTCAAAACAGGGGATTGTTCCTCAGTTTTACTTTGTCGTTGATCGCTTGGACTTGGCAGATCAGGCCTTTAAGGAATTTACCAAAAGAGGTATAAAAGTTAAGCGCATCAACAATCCTCGAGAACTCAATCAAAAACAAGATGGCTATGATGTGGCTGTGGTCAATATCCAGAAGTTTAAGGATGATTCAGACCTGACCGACCGTTCAGGCTATGACCTTAATCGTCAAAATATCTACTTTATCGATGAAGCCCATCGCTCTTATAACGAACGAGGTTCCTATCTGCCAAATCTATACCAAGCAGATACCAATGCAATCAAGATTGCTCTGACAGGAACTCCTTTAATTACTTATAAGAAAGATCGCAAAACTAAGGAAAGTCATGCGACCACACGTGATATTTTTGGGGATTATATCCATAAATACTACTACAATCAGTCTATAGATGATGGTTTTACCTTGCGTTTGATGCGAGAAGATATCGAGACGTCCTATAAAGATAATCTCAGAGCAATCAATGAAGAAATCCAACGTGGAGATCTGTCAAAAGAAGATATCTTTGCTCATCCGCACTATGTGGAACCTATGCTTGATTTTATCCTGGAGGACTTTAATCGTGCGCGTGATTTGGTTTTTGATGACCAGACCATTGGTGGCATGATTGTCTGTGATTCGTCCAAGCAGGCGCGTGAGCTTGAAAAGCAGTTAGAAGAACGACGCAAAGCTGGGACAACCAACTTGACCTCTGCTCTCATTCTCCATGATGAGGGAGATAAGGAGGAGAAAAAAGAAAAGGTGGATACCTATAAGGAAGGTAAGATTGACCTCATCATCGTCTATTCGATGCTCCTGACAGGTTTTGATGCGCCCCGCCTCAAGCGTCTCTATCTAGGACGCAAGATTAAGGCTCATAATCTTCTCCAGACTTTGACTCGTGTGAATCGTCCTTACAAGGACTATCTTTTTGGATATGTAGTTGATTTTGCGGATATTTCTAAAGAATTTGACAAAACTAATCGTGCTTATCTAGAAGAACTCAATCAAGAGTATGATACGACCCTGACTGGGGAAAATGGAGAGGATGTGTTTGGCTCGCTCTTTGTGCCCGCGGAGGAAATTTCTCAGGAACTAAGCAAGACAGAGCGCATCCTCATGGACTATCCAACCTCTAATCTAGAGTTCTTTTCTCAATCAATTGATGATATCAAGGATAGAAAGCAACTAAATGAACTCCGAAAAGCTTTAGAATCGGTTAAGCAATACTATAATATCGCCCGCTTACTTGGTCATAACCATTTGCTCGAACAGATTGATATTACTCAGATTGCAACTCTGCTTAATGTGATTTCAAGACGCTTGCTGACCTTGTCCCTAATAGATAAGCCATCTGATTTTTCTAGTCGCACCCTTTTAAATCTTGCCATGTCTGAGACCAGTTTTAGTTTTGTCAAGATTGCGGAGGAAGAACTTCGTCTAGCAGCCAATGACCTAGAAGATTTGAAGTGTCGAGTCGCTAGGGGCATCCAAGGTCAACGAGATGAAAAAGATCCTGAGTGGGTTTTTCTCTACGAAGAATTCCAGCGCATCATGAAAAAACACCTGATTCATGGGCAAGAAGGCTACACTATGGAAAACATCAAAGAAATTCAAAAAGAGTACGAAGAGCTCTTTAAGTCAGTGGAAGATTATCATACTCATATGAGACGTTTGACTATGAATTTTGACGGAGATGAAATGGCAGCACGTTCCTACAAACACGTAACCAACTCGACTATGGTCAGTGATTTTCCTGCTATTTACCATGTTATCAAGGGTTCTAAAGTCAGACTAGACCGTAAAATCGGTCAAAATCAAGGAGTGCTCGATAACGAGGACTTTCTCAAGAAAATGATTCGAGAAGAAGCTCGGATTGAAATGAAAACTAACCAATCTGCAAGTAGTTTGACAAGACAGGATTTTAATTATATCGTCGAGTCGTTATTTGAAGGATATGAAGAGGAATACCAACACTAATGAATGAAACATACAAAGTCCAAGTCCAAGACTTGGTAGATGATTTGAAAGCAGTCTTTACTCATGCAGGACTAGGAGGGGAAGCGGGTGAGTACAAACTCCTTACCCAGTCCTTCCTCTACAAATTTTTAAATGATAAGTTTTTATATCAGGCAAAGTGCCTAGATGAAGTTAATACTTATGAGAACTTATTGACTTTGAGTGAAGATGACTATGACTGGCTCTTGGAGGATATCGGTACAAGTACGGCTTGGCTCAAACCAGAGCAGTTGATCGAAACCCTCCACCGTCAGCAAAATGAGCCGACTTTTTACGAAACTTTTGAAAATACCCTCAACCAGATCGCTATTGACAATAATGATATCTTCTCCGTTCACACAGACGGCGACACAGCTATTCGTCTATTTGATGAGCGTCTGATTACCGACACAATATCAGATAGCAGTAAGCGTAACGAAGTGGCAAAAGCTATCATCAACCTCCTTGCACGAGTCAAGTTTGATGAGACCATTTTTTCACAAGGCTTCGACTTTTTCTCTACTCTCTTTGAGTACATGATCAAGGACTACAACAAAGATGGCGGTGGTAAGTACGCTGAGTACTACACGCCTCACTCTGTGGCTAAGATTATCGCTGATATTTTGGTAGGAGATGATAAACCATCAAACGTGCGGATTTATGACCCGTCTGCTGGTTCTGGAACCTTGCTGATGAACCTGGCTAGTCGTATCGGTGTGGATAAGACCACTGTTTACAGTCAGGATATCTCACAAAAGTCATCCAATCTCCTCCGTCTCAACCTCATCTTGAATGGTCTCCAACACTCCATTCATAATATCGTACAGGGAAATACTATTATCGCTAACCGTCATCCTGAAAAGATGGACTATATCGTGTCGAACCCTCCTTTCAAGTTGGACTTTTCAGAGTGGCGTGACCAAGTGGAGACCTTGCCAGAAGCCAGTGAGCGTTTCTTTGCAGGTGTGCCAAAGGTTCCAGCCAAGTCCAAGGACAAGATGGCAATTTACGAGCTCTTTGTTCAGCATATCATCTACTCCTTGAAACCAGATGGTCAGGCAGCCGTTGTCTTGCCGACAGGCTTTATCACTGCTCAGTCAGGGATTGACAAGACCATCCGCCAACACTTGGTGGATAATCAAATGCTGGCAGGTGTCGTTTCTATGCCGTCTAATATCTTTGCGACAACAGGAACCAACGTTTCCATCCTTTTTATCGATAAGAAAAACAAGGGCGATGTCGTCCTCATCGATGCCTCAAACCTCGGAACCAAGGTCAAGGAAGGCAAGAACCAAAAGACCGTGCTTTCTCCTGAAGAAGAGCAGAAGATCGTCGAGACCTTTATCAAGAAAGAAGCCGTCGAGGACTTTTCTGTCACCGTCTCTTATGAGGACATCAAGGAGAAAAACTACTCTCTCAGCGCAGGTCAATACTTTGACATCAAAATCGACTATGTGGACATCACAGCAGAAGAGTTTGAAGCTAAGATGACCGCCTTTCAAAGCAAACTCTCAGACCTCTTCCAGCAATCGCATGCACTGGAGCAGGAGATAGAAAGGCAAATGAAGGGGATCAAGTATGAGTGAGTGGAAATCATTAAGTAGTATCACGTCTAAAATTGGAAGTGGATCAACTCCGAGAGGTGGGAATTCTGTCTATTCTGATAGTGGAATATCTTTTATCAGGAGTCAAAATGTTCTGGATATGGATTTTTCTACAGAAAATTTGGCTTTTATAAATGATGATCAAGCAGAAAAGTTAAATAATGTAATTGTAGAAAAGAATGATATATTATTAAATATCACTGGTGACTCTATTGCAAGATGTACAGTTGTTCCAGAAGAAATATTACCAGCTAGAGTAAACCAACATGTTTCGATAATTCGATGTAAGAATACAGAGGAATCTAAATATGTCATGTATTATCTTCAATACATGAAAAAGTACTTATTACAGATATCTAAAGTTGGTGGAACTAGAAACGCTTTGACAAAAGAAGCAATAGGGAAATTACCGATAAAAATATCTGATGATTGTAATAAAATTTCAAAAATATTAGATAATATTGACCAAAAAATCCAAACCAACAACCAAATCAACCAAGAGTTGGAAGCCATGGCTAAGGCCCTCTATGACTACTGGTTTGTGCAGTTTGATTTTCCAGATCATAATGGCAAACCCTACAAATCATCAGGTGGAAAGATGGTCTATCACCCAGAACTCAAACGTGAAATCCCAGAGGGGTGGGGAGTGGAGAATCTTTTTGATATTGCAGATGTTCAATATGGATATCCTTTTAGTACTGATTATTTTAATAGTATTGGCGAAGGTGTTCCAGTGATTAGAATTAGAGACATTCTTGGAAATGATATCACTAATTATTCTACAGAAGAAGTAGAAGATAAATATAAAATTAATGTTGGTGATGTTTTAATTGGTATGGATGGGAATTTCCATATGAATTATTGGATTAAAGAGGATTGTTATCTTAATCAACGAGTTGTAAAAGTAAATAGTGATAAATTACCTAATATGGTGCTTAAATATCAAATTGAACCTTTTATCAAATTGCGAGAAAAATCAGTCTCAAGAACAACAGTAGGTCATTTAAGTGATAAAGATTTAAAAGCAATCAATGTTATTCTGCCTAGAGATAAGTATTTATCTTCAATTTTTGAAAAATTTGAAAGTATATTAGAGAATATAATCATCAATCAACAACAAAACCAAGAACTCACCCAGCTTCGCGACTGGCTCTTGCCAATGCTGATGAATGGACAGGTGAAGATGGAGTAGTAGAGAGTTTAAAAACTTTTATGTAAAATTTCTATCAAGGAGGTGTGTGAATATTGTCTTGTGTAATTGGAACCGTATTTAAAAATTTCGCAATTATTTCAGGAGATACGCGTCTTAGCAAAGATTCGGGTGAAACTGTAAGCGATACATACTCTAAAGTGTTCAAGGTAAATCAAAATGTATTGGTAGGTTTTACTGGTTCAGGTAATGCTGTAGATGTTTTAAATAAAAAAGGTATTTTTGATAAAGATGACTGTCCAAGCGCTGAAGATTTTCTAGAATTTTTATGGCTTTTATTAGGTAACAGAGTGGTAAATGAACCGAACCATTGTAATATATTAGTTTTTGGAAAAAGTAAAACAAACTATGGTTTTGGTGGAAACTTTCATATGTCAGATGATAATATTCAAAATCAGTTACATTTAACAGATTACAGAAACGTATGGGCTCCTATTCTGACACCTCCAGATGTTGATTATGAGTATTATCAAGATTTAGTTAGTTCAAATGTACAATATATTATTGCTGAACAAATAAATTCTCCTGTATTTAGTAGAGGGTTGGCAATTAAGAAAATAAAAGAAATACATAGAGAAATTATTCTTGAAATTTCTAAAAAAGATAAATCAGTTAATAGTAATATTGAGCAACACGTGATTAAATGGTGAGATTAGTTTTATTTTTCCAAGATGAAGGAATACCTGGATAGAAGAATGAAAAAATATATCTCATTGTAAAGAACGTACTAAGCATACACAAAAAATGAGTTACTAAGATAAAAAGGAGAAATAATGAACAATATTTTATGGCCTAATATTTTTATGACGGTTATTGCGACATTAATCTCAACATTTTTGATTACCTTTTTTCTAACTCCCTTTCGAAAAAAATTTTTTCAATTATTTAAGACTACAAAAATTGAAAATATTCAAATTCGCAATGCAGTAAGTGGAGGAGTAAATAGTTCGGATAATTCAATTATTAGGGATTATTTTGAAGTATCTACTCAATTTTCAACTGATAAGGATTTAAATATCAATCAGATTAAGTTAAAAAATGTAGAAGTAATATTTGATTATTATAATGCTGAGTTAAACTTTCAATATGGCTTAAATCCCGATAGACAAATATTTAGTATTTTTGCGATAAATAATGGGAATGCAAGCATTGTAATAGATGGGTTTGTGTTGAAATATGTTAAAGGATGGTGGCTTGAAAATCAATACGAAGAGATATCTTCAGAAGAAATACCGTATATAAAAATCAAACCTAGAGAAATTAAACGTATTGTAATGGTAAAAGTTTCTAAAGAGCAAATTTTAAAACATTTTGATCTTGTTAGTGAAAATCAGGCTTTATTACTTCAATTGTTTGATAAAAATAGTAAGAGGTTGATTTCTTATCCCGCACCTTTCGATAAAGAAAATAAGAAGTTTCTTACGATGCAGATGGGAGCAGGAGGCGTCGATAGTAATAATGAAAAGAATGTATTTAATATTTCAGAGCCCTATCAAAAAATGTACACTTTACAAACCAAAAATCATATTAGTAAAGAAAATCCAATATTGAGTTTTTTCATCTCGCTTGATCAGACTGCTAGTTTAAAATTTGACCTTGAAATTTATCAGAATAATAAGCTGGTGAAGTTTAAGAGGAAAGATCAGAGGACTCAATATATTCATGTTTTTAGACCAAATTATCAATTATATGCGCTTGATCCAACAGGGCTTCATGGAAATGTCTATAAGTTATTAGATGAAAAATCAATAGAAGTTCTTGAGTATAAAGAGGTTGAACAGTATTATCCCAATATTTTGTATAAAGGAAAATGTGATGAGAAAGACAATAGCTGAAAATATTGATCTGATTGCTTTCCACCCAGGTCAATATATTGGAGAGCTAATTGAAGATTATAACGTAACGCAAAAAGAATTTGCAGAGCGTTTAGGAATTTCTGAAATGAAGCTCGGTAAATTAGTGAATGGAGAGGAACCAATTAGTAATGATCTTGCTGAGAATTTAGCTAAACTCACTAATATTTCGATGCAAACTTGGCTCAACCTTCAAAATGCTTATGATGTAAAAATGGCAAAGTTCCTGGAGTAATCATGGTATAATGTCAATTATGAATAATAACAACAAACGTGCCCTTTGCCAGCAACTCTGGGCGAGAAACAAATACCTCGTTTTGAGTCATTCTAGCAATATTTACAATGAGATTCGTCAGTATCTGAAGAATGAAGAGGTGGAGGTGAGTCAGGTTCAGGAGATGATTGACCGTGCCTGCCAGATTCCAGAACACAGGGGTCAGGTTTGCAATGCCTTTCAGCATATTTGGGGCTATTTCAAAAAGAAAGCGACAGATGCTGAGCGCAAAGACTACATGCTCTTGCTGGATCGCTACCGATTTGGTCAGGCTTCTCAGGCAGACTTGATTGCTAAGACTCGAGACTTGCTTGATCGCTATCCAAATACCTACTTGCAACATTCGACATTACTGAAAGGAGACTTCCATGAGACTTTGGCATGAGGCTTTGATTTCACAGCTTCCCCGTCCTCAACTCTTGGGGCAACATCGAGAGTGTTGCGCCCTGCGTGGCAATGGCTGGGGCAGAAAGCATGCGACGGTGGACTATGTCTTTACTCACTCGCCCTATCGTCTCTATGCCTATCATCGCTTGATCATGGAGGAAATGGCTGGCCGTGGCTACAATGTCAGTCCAGAGTGGTTGGATAAAAACTATCGTGGTAAGACCTGCCCTTCTTATGAAGATTTACCTGAGGAGACTTTGACGAGCCCTATTTACAAGGAGCACGATGCTGCCTACTATAAGGAGTGTTTGGCAAATCTCCGAGAGAAGGGGATAAAGCTGGAATAATAGTAAGGATTGCCTTCAATTTATAACTCTTCTCGTAATTTTTTCGAATAATAAATATGAGACCTTTAGAATGATTCTAAGGTCTTCTTTTTATGAGTGTTCAGATTTACTTTTAATAACTTTTGAGTTATAATTTAATTAGAAAGAGGTTGTTTGGTGCATATGATTTACTTCTATAAGGACAAAAATGGAAACGAGCCAGTTTTGGATTATATGAGAGAATTGGCTAGTCAGAAAAGTAAGGATAGTCGCATCAAACTCAATAAACTAAATGACTATATCGAGTTGCTTAGTCAGCATGGGACGAGAGCTGGGGAACCCTATATCAAACATTTGGAAGATGAGATTTGGGAACTAAGACCTCTGAGGGATAGGATTTTATTTGTAGCATGGCTTGATGGAAGTTTTGTCCTTTTACATCATTTTGTTAAAAAGACTCAGAAAACTCCTAGGAGAGAAATTGAAAAAGCCAAGCGTGAACTGAAGGACATAAAAGAAAGAGGATTAAGTGATGAAGAATAGTGCTATCGGGAGTAACTGGAAGGATGTCCGCTCTGAACTCTTTAGCAAGGAGGAAATCCTTGAAAGTGATATGCGAGTGGCTATTATGAGTGAGTTGATTGAGGCTAGGCATGAACAAGGAATCAGTCAGAAAAAGCTAGAAGAACTTAGTGGAGTAAGCCAGCCTGTCATAGCTAGAATGGAAACAGGTAAGACAAGCCCTCAGTTGGACACAGTCTTAAAAGTCCTAGCCAGTTTAGGAAAGACACTAGCAGTCGTCCCACTCGAACAGAGAAAGAGTTGATGGCGATGAAATTACTTGGTTGACTAAAATCATCCACTGGATAATTTTACCTCCCGTCCGCACTTTTCAGGGAAATATCAGAATTACAAAAGAAAAATCAACCTATAGTCTTTTCTAATAACAAGTCATAGTCACTTATAAGAATTACTAATAATGCGTTTGACCAATCTAACTGAAATATAGTTAAAAAACAAGCTACACAAAGGATTTGAGGCATGTGTCTCAAGTCTTTTTCTTTTGTCTAAAACAGAGATATAGTTTCAAACTATATCAAAGCCTAATTTTTTACAATTATACAGACGCTTTCTTTTCTGTTAAGATAGTTTCAACAACAAATTTTGGAGGACACATCATGTCAACTACAATCATCGGTTTCCCTCGTTTGGGAGAATTCCGCGAATTAAAATTTACAACTGAAAAATACTTTAGAAAAGAAATCTCAGAAGAAGAACTCTTGGCAGCGGCTAAAGAATTGCGCGCAAAACACTGGAACATTGTCAAAGAAAAAGGCATCACTGAAATTCCATCAAATGACTTTTCTCACTATGACAACTTCCTAGATGCAGCTTTCCTTTTCAACGTGGTACCTGCTTCAGTTCAAAACTTGGACTTGTCTGACCTTGAGCGCTACTTCGCTTTGGGTCGTGGTTACCAAGGAGAAAAAGGGGACGTTCGCGCCCTTCCGATGAAGAAATGGTTCAACACTAACTACCACTACATCGTTCCTAAATTTGAAAAAGACACTCAAGTTAAACTTGCAGGTCACAAGATCTTTGATGAGTTCCAAGAAGCAAAAGAACTTGGTCTCAACACTCGTCCTGTTCTTGTAGGTCCATTCACTTTCCTTCAATTGTCAGACTTTGAAGAAGGCGTGAAAGCAGAAGACTTCGTAGACAGCTTAGTTGCTGCTTACCAAGAAGTTTTTGCTAAATTGGCAGAACTTGGTGCAACTCGTATCCAATTGGATGAAGCTGCTCTTGTCAAAGATTTGACAGCTGAAGAAAAAGCTCTCTTCTTGAACCTCTACAACAAACTCTTGGCTGACAAAAAAGGTCTTGAAGTCTTGCTTCAAACTTACTTCGGTGACGTTCGTGACGTTTACGCTGACCTTGTGAACTTGCCAGTAGATGCTATCGGTCTTGACTTCGTTGAAGGTAAGAAAACTCTTGAATTGGTTAAAGGTGGCTTCCCAGCTGACAAGACTCTTTATGCAGGTATTGTCAATGGTAAAAACATCTGGCGTAACAACTATGAAAAGAGCTTGGCTGTTCTTGAACAAATCCCAGCTGAAAACATTGTCTTGACAAGCTCATGCTCACTTCTTCATGTACCATTTACAACAGCTAATGAAGAATTTGAACCAGCAATCTTGAATCACTTTGCCTTTGCAGTTGAAAAATTGGATGAGATTCGTGATTTGGATGCTATCCGCAATGGTCAAGGTGAAGAAGCGCTTGCAGCTAACAAAGAACTCTTTGCAACTGAGCGTGTGGGTGAAAATGCGGAACTTCGTGCTCGTATCGCTGATTTGACAGACGCAGACTACACTCGTTTGCCAGCCTTTGCAGAACGTGAAGCTATTCAAGAAGAAGCTTTCAAACTTCCAGCTCTTCCAACAACAACTATCGGTTCATTCCCTCAAACTAAAGAAGTTCGTGCGAAACGTTTGGCTTACCGTAAAGGTGAATTGTCTCAAGAAGAGTACGATGCTTTCCTTGCTGAAACGATCGATGAATGGATCAAATGGCAAGAAGATATCGACTTTGATGTCCTTGTTCACGGTGAGTTCGAGCGTAATGACATGGTTGAGTACTTCGGTCAAAACTTGTCAGGTTACCTCTTCTCTAAAAATGGTTGGGTACAATCATACGGTATGCGTGGGGTGAAACCACCAATCATCTGGGGTGATGTCACTCGTCTCAACCCAATCACTGTCAAATGGTCTAGCTACGCACAAAGCCGTACAGACAAACCTGTCAAAGGTATGTTGACTGGACCTGTTACCATCCTTAACTGGTCATTCCCACGTGAAGACATCTCTATCAAGGATTCTACTCTTCAAATCGCCCTTGCTATCAAGGATGAAGTTCTTGACCTTGAAGCTGCAGGCGTGAAAATCATCCAAATCGACGAGGCTGCTCTTCGTGAGAAATTGCCACTCCGTCGTAGCGACTGGTACGAAGACTACCTTGACTGGGCAATTCCTGCCTTCCGCTTGGTACACTCAACAGTAGCGCCAGACACTCAAATCCACACTCACATGTGTTACTCAGAATTTACAGATATCATCCCAGCTATCGACAACATGGATGCAGACGTTATTTCCTTTGAAGCTAGCCGTTCAAACCTTGAAATCTTGGACGAACTCAAAGCGAAAAACTTCCAAACAGAAGTGGGACCTGGGGTTTACGATATCCACTCACCTCGTGTGCCAAATGAAGGCGAAATCGACAATACAATCGAAGCCATCCTTGCTAAAGTGCCAAGCAAGAAAGTTTGGATCAACCCAGACTGTGGTTTGAAAACACGTGGTATTCCAGAAACAAAAGAAAGCTTGATCCGCCTTGTGGAAGCAGCTAAAGCTGCGCGTGAGAAATTATAAGATAAGGATTTCTCAAGAAGCGCAGTTTGGTCAATCTGCCTGTTTCACTTGGATTCTAGGAATCCAGCTAACGAAAAAAATCAACTAGAAAAGGATAATGACTATGTCACGCCAAACACCGTCACTCTCATTTGAAGTGTTCCCTCCCAACCCAGCCGTGGGTAATGATAACATTATTTCTGCTCTTCAAGATATGCAGGAGTTGGCTCCTCACTTTATCAGTGTGACTGCCAGCAATAATAAATTTAATATCAAGGAAACGACGGTTCGTTTGGCTGACTTTATCCAAAATGACTTGGCGATTCCGACTATTGCTCACTTGCCAGCCATCTATTTGACTAAGGACAAGGTGGCTGAAACCATTGCTGACTTGGACAAGGTTGGGGTGCAGAAAATCTTGGCTCTTCGTGGGGATATCATTCCAGATGTAGAGCCACAGAAAGATTTTCGCTACGCAACCGACTTGATTGAGTTCATTAAGGAACAAGCCCCTCACTTTGATATTATTGGAGCTTGCTATCCAGAAGGGCATCCAGATTCGCCAAATCAGATTTCAGATATCCAAAATCTCAAGAAGAAAGTGGATGCAGGCTGCTCGAGCCTTGTAACTCAGCTTTTCTTTGACAATGAGCGCCTCTATGATTTCCAAGACAAGTGCATCTTGGCTGGGATTGATGTTCCCATTCATGC
>CAJZGT010000016.1 GCA_916048145.1 uncultured Streptococcus sp. | reverse complement strand
TATCAGGAGGACAGCACATGTCACAAGAAAAATACATCATGGCCATTGACCAGGGGACTACAAGCTCTCGTGCCATTATTTTCAACAAAAAAGGAGAAAAGGTCAGCTCGAGTCAAAAAGAGTTTACCCAGATTTTCCCTCAGGCAGGTTGGGTAGAGCACAATGCCAATGAAATTTGGAACTCAGTCCAGTCAGTTATTGCGGGTGCTTTCATCGAAAGTGGTGTCAAGCCAAATCAAATCGAAGCAATCGGAATTACTAACCAGCGTGAAACAACGGTTGTCTGGGATAAGAAAACAGGACTTCCTATCTACAATGCTATCGTTTGGCAATCACGTCAGACAGCACCTTTGGCTGAACAACTAAAAAGTCAAGGTTATGTGGAAAAATTCCATGAAAAGACTGGTTTGATCATCGATGCTTACTTCTCTGCTACCAAGGTTCGTTGGATTTTAGACCATGTAGAGGGTGCGCAAGAGCGAGCTGAAAAAGGAGAATTGCTCTTTGGTACCATTGATACTTGGTTAGTTTGGAAATTGACTGATGGTGCGGCTCACGTGACGGATTACTCAAATGCAGCTCGTACCATGCTTTATAACATTAAGGAACTCAAATGGGATGATGAGATTTTAGAAATCCTCAATATTCCTAAGGCTATGCTTCCAGAAGTTCGTTCTAACTCTGAAATCTACGGTAAAACAGCTCCATTCCATTTCTACGGTGGAGAAGTGCCAATCTCAGGTATGGCTGGGGACCAACAAGCGGCTCTCTTTGGACAGTTGGCCTTTGAACCAGGTATGGTTAAAAATACTTACGGAACAGGTTCTTTCATCATCATGAATACTGGGGAAGAGATGCAGTTGTCTGAGAACAATCTTTTGACAACCATTGGTTACGGAATCAACGGCAAGGTTTACTATGCCTTGGAAGGTTCAATCTTCATCGCAGGAAGTGCCATTCAATGGCTTCGTGACGGTCTTCGTATGGTAGAAAATTCACCAGAATCTGAAAAATACGCTCGTGATTCTCACAATGATGATGAAGTTTATGTAGTTCCAGCCTTTACAGGACTAGGAGCACCATACTGGAACCAAAATGCTCGCGGTTCTGTCTTTGGTTTGACTCGTGGAACAAGTAAAGAAGACTTTATCAAGGCAACTTTGCAATCTATCGCTTATCAAGTACGTGATATCATTGACACCATGCAGGTGGATGCTCAGACAGCTATCCAAGTCTTGAAAGTAGACGGTGGTGCAGCTATGAACAACTTCCTCATGCAGTTCCAAGCTGATATTTTAGGAATTGACATTGCACGCGCTAAAAACTTGGAAACAACAGCTCTAGGAGCAGCCTTCCTAGCTGGTTTGGCAGTTGGTTACTGGAAAGACTTGGATGAGTTGAAACTCTTGAATGAGACTGGGGAACTTTTTGAGCCATCTATGAACGAATCTCGCAAGGAACAACTCTACAAGGGCTGGAAGAAGGCTGTAAAAGCGACTCAAGTCTTTGCGGAAGTAGATGACTAATACTGGAAGAATAAAGCGACTCAGTTAGAAAGTGTGTAAATATGGAATTTTCAAAGAAAACACGTGAATTATCAATTAAAAAAATGCAGGAACGTACCCTGGACCTCTTGATTATCGGTGGAGGAATCACAGGGGCTGGTGTAGCCTTGCAGGCGGCAGCTAGCGGTCTTGAGACTGGTTTGATTGAAATGCAAGACTTTGCAGAAGGAACATCCAGTCGTTCAACAAAATTGGTTCACGGAGGTCTGCGTTACCTCAAACAATTCGACGTAGAAGTGGTATCAGATACAGTTTCAGAACGTGCAGTGGTACAACAAATTGCACCTCACATTCCAAAACCAGATCCAATGCTCTTGCCAGTTTACGATGAAGATGGAGCAACCTTTAGCCTCTTCCGTCTCAAAGTAGCTATGGACTTGTACGACCTTTTGGCAGGTGTTAGCAACACACCAGCTGCTAACAAGGTTTTGAGCAAAGAAGAAGTCTTGGAACGCCAGCCAAACTTGAAGAAAGAAGGCTTGGTAGGAGGTGGGGTTTACCTTGACTTCCGTAACAACGATGCGCGTCTCGTGATTGAAAACATCAAACGTGCCAACCAAGACGGTGCCCTCATTGCCAACCATGTTAAGGCAGAAGGCTTCCTCTTTGACGAAAGTGGCAAGATTACAGGTGTTGTAGCTCGTGATTTGTTGACAGACCAAGTCTTTGAAATCAAGGCTCGTCTGGTTATCAACACGACAGGTCCTTGGAGCGACAAGGTACGCAATTTGTCTAATAAGGGAACACAATTCTCACAAATGCGTCCAACTAAGGGAGTTCACTTGGTAGTGGATTCAAGCAAGATCAAGGTGTCACAGCCAGTTTACTTTGACACAGGTTTGGGTGATGGTCGTATGGTCTTTGTTCTCCCACGTGAAAACAAGACTTACTTTGGTACAACGGATACAGACTACACAGGTGATTTGGAACATCCAAAAGTGACTCAGGAAGATGTAGATTACCTACTTGGCATTGTCAACAACCGTTTCCCAGAAGCCAATATCACCATTGATGATATCGAAAGCAGCTGGGCAGGTCTTCGTCCATTGATCGCAGGCAATAGCGCTTCTGACTACAATGGCGGAAATAACGGAACCATCAGTGATGAAAGCTTTAACAACTTGATTGCGACTGTTGAATCTTATCTCTCTAAAGAAAAAACGCGTGAAGATGTTGAGTCTGCTGTCAGCAAGCTTGAAAGCAGCACATCTGAGAAACATTTGGACCCATCTGCAGTTTCTCGTGGTTCGAGCTTGGACCGTGATGACAATGGCCTTTTGACCCTTGCTGGTGGTAAAATCACAGACTACCGTAAGATGGCTGAAGGAGCTATGGAGCGCGTGGTTGACATCCTCAAAGCAGAATTTGACCGCAGCTTTAAACTGATCAACTCTAAGACTTACCCTGTTTCAGGTGGAGAATTGAACCCAGCAAATGTAGACTCAGAAATCGAAGCCTTTGCGCAACTTGGAGTGTCACGTGGTTTGGATAGCAAGGAAGCTCATTACCTAGCAAATCTTTACGGTTCAAATGCACCGAAAGTCTTTGCTCTTGCTCATAGTTTGGAACAAGCACCAGGACTCAGCTTGGCAGATACTTTGTCCCTTCACTATGCAATGCGCAATGAGTTGGCTCTTAGCCCAGTTGACTTCCTCCTTCGTCGTACCAACCACATGCTCTTTATGCGTGATAGTTTGGATAGCATCGTTGAGCCAGTTTTGGATGAAATGGGACGATTCTATGACTGGACTGAAGAAGAAAAAGCCGCTTACCGTGCGGATGTCGAAGCGGCTCTCGCTAACAACGATTTAGCAGAATTAAAAAATTAAGAAAAAATAAAAGAGGTGGAGGGCAGCATTCCTTGCCTCCCGCCCCTTCTTTTTAATGGAGACAGAAAGATGATGAATGAATTATTTGGAGAATTTCTAGGGACTTTAATCCTGATTCTTCTAGGAAATGGTGTTGTTGCTGGTGTGGTTCTTCCTAAAACCAAGAGCAACAGCTCAGGTTGGATTGTGATTACTATGGGTTGGGGGATTGCAGTTGCGGTTGCAGTATTTGTATCTGGCAAGCTCAGTCCAGCTCATTTAAACCCAGCTGTGACAATTGGTGTGGCCTTGAAAGGTGGTTTGCCTTGGGCATCAGTATTCCCTTATATCCTAGCTCAGTTCGCAGGGGCTATGCTCGGTCAGATTTTGGTTTGGTTGCAATTCAAACCTCACTATGAGGCAGAAGAAAATGCAGGAAATATCCTGGCAACCTTCAGTACTGGTCCAGCCATCAAGGATACTGTATCAAACTTGATTAGTGAAATCCTTGGAACCTTTGTTTTGGTGTTGACAATCTTTGCTTTGGGTCTTTACGATTTTCAAGCAGGTATCGGAACCTTTGCAGTGGGGACTTTGATTGTCGGTATCGGTCTATCACTAGGTGGGACAACAGGTTATGCCTTGAACCCTGCGCGTGACCTTGGACCTCGTATCATGCACAGCATCTTGCCAATTTCAAACAAGGGAGACGGAGACTGGTCTTATGCCTGGATTCCTGTTGTGGGACCTGTTATCGGTGCAGCCTTGGCCGTGCTTGTATTCTCCCTTTTCTAATCTAGAAAACAATTATGTTGATAGAGCTTGAGATGAAAATCTCAGGCTTTTTTAAAAATATACATAGAAAAACTGCATAATACTTAAAATAAGCTGAAATCTAGTGAAAATCTACGGCAAACAATTGAAAAACTAGTCTATAAAGTGGTACAATGGTAGAAAAATACTATAGTGAGAATCTATCTTATTTAGCAAAAATTACAGAAATGAATGGTTTTTCTTGATGAAACAGAGAAAAGAATTGTACCTCTTTCTTGGTCGGACAGCCTTGTATTTTCTTATCTTTCTAGGGCTGTTTTACTTCTTTAGCTATCTTGGTCAGGGTCAAGGAAGCTTTATCTATAATGAATTTTAACTTGAAGGAGAATTCCTATTGTGTCAAATAAACCAATAGTAGATATGATTGAAACCATTGAGCATTTTGCTCATACACAGCCTAGCTATCCTGTTTACAATGTTTTGGGGCAGGAACACACTTATGGAGATTTGAAGGCTGATTCGGATAGTTTGGCTGCAGCCATTGACCAACTAGGCTTGCCTGAGAAGTCTCCTGTGGTTGTTTTTGGTGGCCAAGAATATGAAATGTTGGCAACCTTTGTAGCGCTGACTAAGTCAGGTCATGCCTACATTCCCATTGATAGCCATTCGGCCTTGGAGCGAGTTTCAGCTATTTTAGAAGTAGCAGAGCCAAGCTTGATTATTGCCATCTCAGACTTTCCATTGGAGCAGGTTTCTACGCCAATGATGAATCTAGCTCAGGTGCAAGAAGCCTTTGCTCAAGGGACTAGCTATGAGATCACGCATCCAGTCAAGGGTGATGATAACTACTACATCATCTTTACTTCTGGTACGACTGGTAAGCCAAAGGGAGTACAGATTTCCCATGATAACCTCCTCAGCTTTACCAATTGGATGATTACGGACAAGGAATTTGCGACGCCAAGTCGTCCGCAAATGCTGGCTCAGCCACCTTATTCTTTTGACTTGTCTGTCATGTACTGGGCACCGACCTTGGCACTGGGTGGTACGCTCTTCGCTCTTCCTTCAGCTATTACTCAGGACTTTAAGCAACTCTTTGCGACCATCTTTTCATTGCCAATCGCTATCTGGACATCAACCCCTTCTTTTGCGGATATGGCCATGTTGTCAGAAGACTTTAATAGTGAGAAAATGCCTGACATCACGCATTTCTACTTTGATGGCGAAGAATTGACGGTTAAAACGGCTCAAAAACTGCGCGAACGTTTCCCAAATGCCCGTATTATCAATGCCTACGGCCCAACAGAAGCGACAGTAGCCCTGTCAGCTGTTGCTGTGACAGACGAGATGTTAGCGACTCTCAAACGCCTACCAATCGGCTATACCAAGGCCGATTCTCCAACCTTTATCATTGACGAGGACGGCAATAAATTGCCAAATGGCGAACAGGGAGAAATCATTGTTTCTGGGCCAGCTGTGTCAAAAGGCTATATGAACAATCCTGAAAAAACAGCGGAAGCCTTCTTTGAGTTTGAAGGTCTGCCAGCCTATCACACAGGCGATGTGGGAACTATGACAGATGAGGGCTTGCTTCTCTACGGCGGACGCATGGACTTCCAGATTAAGTTCAACGGTTACCGCATTGAGTTAGAAGATGTCTCTCAAAACCTCAATAAGTCTCGCTTTATCGAGTCTGCTGTTGCAGTACCGCGCTATAATAAAGACCACAAGGTGCAAAACCTTCTAGCCTATGTCATCTTAAAAGATGGTGTTCGTGAGCAGTTTGAGCGTGATATCGATATTACCAAGGCCATTAAGGAAGACTTGACAGATATTATGATGTCTTATATGATGCCGTCCAAATTCCTTTATCGAGACAGTTTGCCACTGACTCCAAATGGAAAAATTGATATCAAAGGATTAATTAATGAGGTAAATAGGAGATGATGGAGTTTTTTAAACAGCTTCCTCATTTAGAGCCATACGGCAATCCTCAGTATTTTATCTATGTGATTGCTGCAACCTTGCCCATCTTTATCGGCCTCTTTTTCAAGAAACGCTTTGCCTGGTACGAGGTATTGGTTAGTCTCTTCTTTATCGTTACCATGCTGGTAGGTGGGAAGACTAATCAATTGGCTGCCTTGGGCATTTATCTGTGCTGGGAAATATTGCTCTTGCTTTTCTATAAGTACTATCGAAAAAGTAAGGATGGTAAGTGGGTCTTCTACCTAGTTAGCTTTCTATCCCTCCTTCCGATTATCTTTGTCAAGGTGCAGCCAGCTATCAATGGAACGCAGTCTTTGCTTGGGTTCTTGGGAATTTCTTATCTGACCTTTCGTTCGGTTGGGATTATCATCGAGCTGCGAGATGGAGTGATTAAGGATTTTAGCCTCTGGGAATTCCTCCGCTTCCTACTCTTCATGCCGACTTTTTCAAGCGGGCCAATCGATCGCTTTAAGCGATTTAATGAAAATTATCAGACCATTCCTGAGCGGGATGAGTTGATGGATATGCTGGAAGAGGCTGTCAAGTATATCATGCTTGGCTTTCTATATAAGTTTATCATAGCTCACATTTTAGGAGAGACTTTACTCCCTCCTCTGAAGAATCTAGCCCTACAGTCAGGTGGCTTTTTTAACCACTATGCCTTGGCAGTTATGTATACCTTTGGTCTAGAACTTTTCTTTGACTTTGCAGGCTACTCTATGTTTGCCTTGGCAATCTCAAACTTAATGGGAATCCGTAGCCCTATCAACTTCAACAAGCCTTTTTTATCTAGGGATTTAAAAGAGTTTTGGAATCGCTGGCACATGAGTCTGTCTTTCTGGTTCCGTGACTTTGTCTTTATGCGGATGGTGATGGTGTTGACCAGAAAGAAGGTCTTTAAAAATCGCAATGTCACTTCAAGTGTAGCCTATATTGTCAATATGCTGATTATGGGATTTTGGCATGGTGTGACCTGGTACTATATCGCCTATGGACTTTTTCATGGATTGGGCTTGGTCATCAATGACGCTTGGATTCGCAAGAAAAAAACGCTCAATAAGGAACGGAAAAAAGCAGGGAAGGCTGCTCTACCTGAGAATCGCTGGATTCAGTTGCTTGGCATGGTTGTCACCTTCCATGTCGTCATGCTGTCATTCTTAATCTTTTCTGGATTTTTGAATGATTTATGGTTTAAAAAATAAAAGGAAATAAAATATGGATATCAAATCAGAAGTTATCGAAATTATTGATGAGTTGTTTATGGAAGATGTTTCTGACATGATGGATGAAGATCTTTTTGATGCAGGTGTCTTGGATAGTATGGGAACGGTTGAGTTGATTGTGGAGATTGAGAACCGTTTTGACATTCGTGTCCCTGTAACAGAGTTTGGTCGCGACGACTGGAATACAGCTAATAAAATCATAGCTGGTATTGTGGAGCTACAAAATGCTTAAACGCTTATGGTTAATCTTTGGGCCTATCTTTATTGCTGGATTTTTGGTTCTTTTACTCATCTTTTTTTATCCAAGTACAACAAGCCATAATCTGACGGAGGAGAAATATTCGGCGGCTTCTGTTAGTGTAGAGAGTTTTAAAGAAAGAAGTCAAAAGGTTAGGGCCCTTTCAGATCCTAATATGCGTTTTATCCCTTTTTTTGGTTCAAGTGAGTGGATTCGTTTTGATAGTATGCATCCTGCTGTATTAGCTGAAAAGTATAATCGTTCCTATCGCCCCTATTTTTTAGGACAAGCAGGAGCAGCATCGCTGAATCAGTACTTTTCTATGCAACAAATCTTGCCAGAAATTGAGAATAAACAGGCAGTCTTTGTCATCTCTCCTCAGTGGTTTACAGAGGAAGATTATGAGCCTGCAGTTTTCCAAAGCTATTTTAACAACGATCAGTTGACAGCCTTTTTGGAAAATCAAGAAGGAGATATTGTAGCTAAACATGCGGCAAAACGCCTCTTAAAACAAAATCCGGGCTTATCCATGCGAGACATCGTTGAAAAATTGTCTAAGGGTCAAGAATTATCAGATCTTGATTCTACTATTATTAAGACCTTTGCACGATTTAATGAGAGGCAGGCTTCTCTGTTTGGCCAATTTTCTATCGGAGGAAAACTTAAATATAAAGAACACGTCGAAAACTATTTAAAAGATCTTCCCGATCAATTTTCTTATGATGAATTAGAAAAAATTGCTCGTAAGGATGCTGAAGCGAATACGACTAATAATAATATGGGGATTGAAAACCAATTTTATAAGACCCAAGTTAAAGACTACCTTAAAAAATATAAGGATTATCAAAAAAATTATAACTATCTGAAGTCATCAGAGTATAATGATTTGCAGTTGGTTCTCAATCAGTTTGCTAAGTCAAAGGTCAATGTCCTCTTTGTCATCCAACCTGTCAATAAGAAATGGATGGACTACACAGGGCTTAGAGAAGATATGTACCAGCATGCAGTAGAGAAAATTCGTTACCAATTAGAAAGTCAAGGTTTCACTAATATTGCTGACTTTTCAAAAAATGGAGGGGATCCTTATTTTATTAAGGATACCATTCACCTAGGTTGGTTGGGTTGGCTTGCTTTTGATAAGGCGGTTGATCCTTTCCTATCTAATCCCACGCCAGCTCCGACTTACCATCTGAATGAACGCTTTTTTAGCAAAGACTGGGCGACTTATGATGGAGATGTTAAGGAATTTCAATAAATTGATGAAAAGCTTGAATTTTTTAGTTCAGGCTTTTTTGTTAAATGGCGAATATTTTAGTAAAAAATATGTTGAAAGTTTCAAAAATATTGTAAATAGCGTACAATATAGTGTGAATGAGAAAAAGAAAGGGATGAAAATGAATAAACGTTTCTTGTTACCTGTCTTGTCGACAGCACTATTGGCCCCAGTCTTATTGGCTGGGCATGCTTATGCTGATGAAACGGCTAGTTCTATAGAGAAGTCACCTGCTGTAGCAACTCCTGCAGCTCCAACAACAGAGGCGGCAACTCCCACAACTGTTGAATCAGCGGAAGCAAAGGAAACTCCTGTTGAATCTCCTAAAAGCGAAGAAAAAGACACCGTTATCTTGCACACCAATGATGTCCATGGTCGTATTGTTGAGGAAAAGGGCGTTATTGGAGACGCTAAGCTAGCGACAGTCATCGAGCAGGAACGCGCGAAATCAAATCAAACTACTCTCGTCGTAGATGCTGGAGATGCCTTCTAAGGTTTACCGATTTCCAACTCTACAAAGGGTGAAGCACGCGCCGAAATTCTCAATTAGATGCAGTATGATGCCATGGCAGTAGGAAACCATGAGTTTGACTTTGGTTTAGACGAAGCTAAGAAATACAAGGAAATCTTGAAATTCCCATTACTTAGCTCAAATATCTACGTCAATGGTACCCGTCTCTTTGAAGCTTCTACAATTGTTGATAAAGATAAGACTGTAGAAGGTGATGAGTTTGTTGTGATTGGTGTGACAACACCGGAAACAGCTACTAAAACTCACCCTAAAAATGTCAAAGGAGTAACCTTTACAGATCCAATCACAGAGGTGAATAAGGTTATTGAAGAAGTGCAAGCTAAGGCAAGTACCGAAGGTAAGGACTACAAACACTATGTCGTCCTTGCTTACTTAGGTGTAGACACGACAACCCCAGTCGAATGGCGTGGTTCAACTCTGGCAGAAGCCTTGTCTAAAAATCCTCGTTTGAAAGGGAAACGCGTAACAGTAATCGATGGTCACTCTCATACAGTAGAATCAACGACCTATGGGGAAAATGTTACCTATAACCAGACAGGAAGCTACCTTCATAATGTAGGGAAAATCATCTACAAATCACGTCAGCTTTTGGGAAATCCAACTCAGATTGCGGCTGCTGATGCTAAAAAACTACCAACAAATCCAACAGTTGAAAAACTAGTCAAAGACATTAAACAAAAATACGATGCTGAAAATGCTGTTGAAGTCGTTTCAAACAGCCCAGTAGAACTCAACGGTGACCGGGAAAATGTTCGGGTTCGTGAAACCAACCTCGGAAACGTAGTAGCAGATTCCCTCTATCAGTATGGTCAGACAGGATTTAGCCATCCGACTGACATCGCTGTGACAAATGGTGGTGGACTGCGTGAAACTATTGCAAAAGGAAAACCAATCACAAAAGGTAATGTTATTGCTGTTCTTCCATTTGGAAACACCATTTCACAAATCCAAGTGACTGGGCAACAAGTATTGGATATGTTTGAAAAGTCGCTCGGATCTATCTTGCAGGTCGATAAGGATGGCAAGAAGGTCTTGGATGAGAACGGACAACCATTGCTAGAACCAAGTGGTGGCTTCTTGCAAGTTTCAGGTGTGAAGGTCTACTATGATACCAATCTACCATCAGGAAAACGTGTCTTGGCAATCCAGGTCAAAAACCGCGTGACTGGTCGTTATGATCTCCTGGATCTCGTAAAAACCTACTATCTTGCAACCAATGATTTCCTAGCTGCAGGTGGAGATGGTTATACTATGTTAGGTGGTACGCGAGAAGAAGGTCCTTCTATGGATGCAGCATTTGAAGAATATTTGAAAACCGCTGATTTGAGTCAGTATGAAAAGATTAATCCAAATTCACGGACAATTTCTGTTGATTCTAAAAACTTTAGTCTACCTACAGAAACGTCTCAAACGGATACAGCTACAGGTGATGCAAATACTACTGTGAAACTTTCTTATGAGGTGGCAAGTCAATTTAGCAAGAAGGCAGTTGTCTCAGAAAAAGTTCTTCCAAATACAGGTAGTGAACAATCTATTTTCTTACTTTTGATGGGAATGGTCGCAGGGTTAGCAGGTATCTTTGTAAGTCGAAAATCACAGCAAAAATAAGTTAAATTTCAAATCTAAAGGAGTCTAGGGAAACGTTTTTATAGCTCTTTCCCTTGACTCTTTTTTGGTTTGTGATATAATTAACCAGTAAAGAATCTGTGGCTATCAGTATTTTTATCTAAAAGTGATAGTTAAGAAAGGAGTAACACATGAGACAGCTTGCGCAGGAAATTGATACTTTTTTGAATGAGGTTATCTTGAAGTCTGAAAATCAGCATGAAATCCTAATAGGTCATTGCACTAGCGAGGTGGCTCTGACCAATACCCAGGAGCATATCCTCATGCTCTTGTCAGAGGAATCTTTAACAAATTCAGAGTTGGCCCGTCGTCTCAATGTCAGTCAGGCGGCAGTTACCAAGGCTATCAAGTCTTTAGTCAAAGAGGGCATGTTAGAGACATCCAGAGATCCAAAAGATGCGCGTGTGATTTTTTATCAGTTGACTGATTTGGCTCGTCCAATTGCTGAGGAGCATCATCATCACCATGAGCATACACTTTTAACCTATGAACAAGTGGCAACTCAGTTTACTCCAAATGAACAAAAAGTGATTCAGCGGTTTTTGACTGCTTTAGTAGGAGAAATCAAATAATGAGATATATTACGGTAGAGGAGTTATCCTTCTATTATGATAAGGAGCCCGTTCTTGAACATATCAATTATAGTGTTGATAGTGGGGAATTTGTGACCTTGACTGGGGAAAATGGGGCGGCTAAGACGACACTCATCAAGGCCAGTCTTGGAATCCTCCAGCCACGCATTGGAAAGGTAACTATTTCAAAGACAAATACACAGGGTAAGAAATTGAGAATAGCTTATCTTCCCCAGCAGATTGCCAGTTTTAATGCTGGTTTTCCAAGTACGGTCTATGAATTTGTCAAGTCGGGTCGCTATCCGCGAAAAGGCTGGTTCCGTCGTTTGAATGCTCATGATGAGGAGCATATCAAGGCTAGTCTGGACTCAGTTGGCATGTGGGAACATCGAGACAAACGCTTGGGGTCTCTATCTGGGGGACAAAAGCAGCGAGCGGTAATCGCGCGTATGTTTGCTTCTGACCCAGATGTGTTTGTCCTAGATGAACCGACAACGGGGATGGATGCAGGAAGTAAAAACGAATTTTATGAACTCATGCACCACAGCGCCCATCATCATGGCAAAGCTGTTTTGATGATTACCCATGATCCTGAAGAAGTTAAGGACTATGCGGACCGTAATATTCATCTAGTCCGTAACCAAGACTCGCCATGGCGTTGTTTCAACGTTCATGAGAATGATCAGGAGGTGGGCCATGCTTAGTTTGTTATCTTATGACTTTATGCAACGAGCTTTTCTGGCCGTTATTGCCATGAGTCTTTTCTCGCCAGTTCTTGGAACCTTCCTTATCTTGCGCCGTCAGAGTTTGATGAGTGATACTCTTAGCCACGTCTCACTTTCGGGTGTAGCCTTTGGTCTGGTTCTGGGGATTTCTCCGACTATTTCCACTATTGCTATTGTCTTGATTGCGGCGGTCTTTCTGGAGTATCTCCGTACGGTTTACAAGAGCTTTATGGAAATCGGGACAGCTATCCTCATGTCAACAGGTCTGGCTGTTTCTCTGATTGTCATGAGCAAGGGTAAAAGCTCGAGTTCAATGAGTTTGGACCAGTATCTTTTTGGTTCAATCGTGACTATCAGCGAAGAGCAGGTTATTTCCCTCTTTGTCATTGCGGTGGTTGTTTTGATTTTGACCTTCCTCTTCCTTCGTCCGATGTACATTTTGACCTTTGATGAGGATACGGCCTTTGTGGATGGCTTGCCAGTTCGTACCATGTCCATTCTTTTTAACATGGTGACAGGGGTGGCCATTGCCCTTATGATTCCAGCTGCGGGAGCTCTTTTGGTATCGACTATCATGGTCTTACCAGCTAGTATTGCCCTTCGTCTAGGGAAAAACTTTAAATCGGTTATGCTGCTTGCCAGTGCTATTGGATTTTTGGGAATGGTAGCAGGACTTTACATTTCCTACTATGCAGAAACACCTGCAAGTGCAAGTATTACCATTATTTTTGTAACTGTCTTTTTACTCATTAGTTTAGTAAGACGTTTTATCAAATAGGAGACTAACGTGAAAAAAATTAGCTTATTGCTAGCCAGTCTATGTGCCTTGTTTTTAGTGGCTTGTTCCAATCAAAAGCAGGCAGATGGCAAACTAAATATCGTGACAACCTTTTACCCTGTCTATGAATTTACCAAGCAAGTCGCAGGAGATACGGCTAATGTAGAACTCCTAATCGGTGCTGGTACAGAACCCCATGAATATGAACCGTCTGCCAAGGCAGTTGCCAAAATCCAAGACGCAGATACCTTCGTTTATGAAAATGAAAACATGGAAACATGGGTTCCTAAATTACTAGATACCTTGGATAAGAAAAAGGTCAAAACCATCAAAGCGACAGGCGATATGTTGCTTTTACCAGGTGGTGAGGAAGAAGAGGGAGACCATGATCATGGAGAAGAAGGCCATCACCATGAGTACGATCCCCATGTTTGGTTATCGCCAGTTCGTGCCATTAAACTAGTAGAGCACATCCGTGATAGCTTATCAGCAGATTATCCGGATAAAAAAGAGACCTTTGAGAAGAATGCTGCTGCCTATATTGAAAAATTGCAAGCCTTGGATAAGGCTTATGCAGAAGGCTTGTCTCAAGCCAAACAAAAGAGCTTTGTGACTCAACACGCAGCCTTTAATTATCTTGCCTTGGACTATGGACTCAAACAAGTCGCAATCTCAGGTCTCTCTCCAGATGCAGAGCCATCAGCTGCTCGTCTGGCAGAATTGACAGAGTACGTCAAGAAAAATAAAATTGCCTATATCTACTTTGAAGAAAATGCTTCACAAGCACTTGCTAACACACTTTCAAAAGAGGCAGGTGTCAAAACAGATGTCCTCAATCCTTTAGAAAGTCTGACAGAAGAGGATACCAAGGCTGGCGAAAACTACATCTCCGTTATGGAGAAAAACCTCAAGGCTCTAAAACAAACAACAGACCAAGAAGGCTCAGCAATCGAGCCTGAAAAGGCAGAGGATACCAAGACAGTCCAAAATGGTTACTTTGAAGATGCAGCTGTCAAGGACCGCGCCTTGAGTGACTATGCAGGTAACTGGCAATCAGTTTATCCTTTCCTTGAAGATGG
>CAJZGT010000015.1 GCA_916048145.1 uncultured Streptococcus sp. | reverse complement strand
CTGGAGAAACTCCTGAAAAGACAAAGCCTGCTGCCTCAAACTGCTCACGGAAGGCATTATTAAACTCATAGCGGTGACGGTGACGGCGTTGCACCACTTCTTGATTGTGATAAGCAGCTGCTGCCTTAGAACCACGTTTCAACTTAGATGGATAAAGTCCCAAACGAAGGGTTCCCCCCATATCCTCAACGTCAATCTGATCACGCATGATATCAATGATAGGGTATTTTGTTTCTGGTGCAAGCTCTGCAGAATTGGCACCTTCAAGACCTAAAACGTGACGAGCAAATTCGATACAAGTTAACTGCATGCCCAAGCAGACACCCAACATTGGAACATCATTTTCACGCGCATAGCGGATGGCTTGGATTTTACCTTCCGTACCACGTTGACCAAAACCACCTGGTACGATGATTCCGTCAGCATCAGACAAAAGCTCTACCACATTCTCTGCTGTCACATCATTGGCATTGATCCAGTTTATTTTAACTTCTGCGTCATTGGCATAACCAGAGTGTTTCAAGGCTTCGACCACTGAGATGTAGGCATCTTGCAACTCCACATACTTACCAACAAGGGAAATCTTGACTTGTTTTTTCAGGTTCATGACCTTGTCCACCATGGCTGACCATTCTGTCATATCTGCTACTGGTGCGTCTAATTTCAAATGGTCACAGACAATTTGGTCCATACCTTGTGCCTGCAAGTTCAATGGAATTTGGTAAAGATGTTCAACATCCAACGATTCGATAACGGCTTCTGGTGCCACATCACAGAACTGGGCTAGTTTGTTTTTAATTCCTTGGCCAGCTGGCTCTTCTGTACGAATAACCAACATATTTGGCTGGATTCCCAATCCACGCAATTCTTTGACAGAGTGTTGGGTTGGCTTGGTCTTCATCTCACCAGCAGCCTTGAGGTAAGGAAGCAAGGTTGTATGAATGTACATGACATTATCAGCCCCCACATCTGCCTTCATCTGACGAAGGGCCTCTAGGAATGGTAAGGACTCGATATCCCCAACAGTTCCACCGACCTCTGTAATAATGACATTAGAGTCGGTTGTTAGAGCGGCACGCTTGATTTTTTCTTTCAAAGCATCTGTAATATGAGGAATGACTTGAACAGTTGCCCCAAGGTATTCTCCACGACGTTCCTTACGAAGAACTTCACTGTAAATTTTACCAGTTGTCACGTTGGAATATTTGTTGAGATTGATATCGATGAAACGTTCATAGTGACCCAAGTCCAAATCTGTCTCAGCTCCGTCATCTGTCACAAAAACTTCCCCGTGCTGGTAAGGACTCATAGTTCCTGGATCAATATTAATATAAGGGTCAAATTTTTGAATGGTTACTTTGAGACCACGATTTTTCAAGAGACGGCCTAGACTTGCTGCGACAATCCCTTTCCCAATAGACGATACCACACCACCAGTTACAAAAATATATTTCGTAGACATAGATTCCTCTTTCTAAAATGCTCAAGGTCTTGTTAACTACGAGGGGACATAGAAAACAAGACCCTATTAATAAGAATAATCTGGAACGACTGCACCAGATTCACAACCAAAATACAAGAAGATAACTTCTTGAAAAAACAAAAATAGCTCCCTAAGAACTAGGGAGCCCCGACCTCTAAAAGAGGTGCCCGAACAATATGATACCTAAAAATAGGATAATTGTCAATAGCTAACTTTTATTCCTCGATGTTTTCAACATCATCATCTGAAAACTCGTCGTCTTCTTCGTTGAGATCCACGTCTTCACCCAAGTCATCAGGGGCAATTTCGTTGATTTCTGCATCGTAAGCTTCCACTTCATTTTTCTCATCATCTGGATTTTCATCATCGTATGAAAGAGCTGGATCTGCTTCGTATGCATCTTCGTCTTCTGGATCATCCGCATTGTAGTCAATCGCATCTGAATCACCATCCATAAAGGCATTGACACGTTTTTTCTTAGCTTTTGGTGCTACTTCATCGTCGTCATTTTCTTCAAGAGCGATGATTTCTTCGTCGATTTCGTCCACACCATACCATGAACGAAGACCCCATTTGTTGTCTCCAAGTGAGATGAAGCTACCGTCAAAGTTCAACTCTGTGTAGAACAAAGGCAAAGCTTCACGGATATCGCTGTTTGATGTTCCAAGGTAGTTTTGAATTTCGTTTACAAGATCGCTAAAATGCATCTCATGATCGCGACCACGAAGTTCCAAGATAGCACGCGCTACCTCAATCATAGATAGTTCACTTTTTTCTTGCCCAGCAAATACTTCTAATTCCAAAGCGTTTCTCCTCATTTATACTACTATCGCCAGAGTGAACAGACTCTGACCTCATTTTATCATTTACTCTTTATTTTACGATAATTTTGCAGAATAGTCAAAGGTTAAGAAAAAATAAAGGTGAAATATTTCAGCTAATTGAAAGACCTGTGTAACATGACCACAGGTATATTGATTTATTTATAACTCAAGGCTGCAACTCCAATACCAACCACAAACTGCAAGAGGATTCCTACAGAGATAAAGGATTATTTGTTGCGTCAAATCAAGTAAAAAGATCATTTCAGGTTCTGCCAGTAACTTCGTTTTCTTTCCTTTATTTCATTTTCCCTAGAATAGTGAAAAATCCTTCTCTTTTTAATGAGTTTCATAAGAAAAAGGCTGGAGAATCCAACCTTCTCTATTTATTCAGCTAAGAGTACTTCTTTGATGGTTTGCTTTTGGAGTTTTCTGTTGGATAGATAAAAGAGGCTTTCATAAACCACAGCAAAACCGATCAAAGTCCAGAAGCAAACATTCCCATCAAAGTGATGCTCAATCTTTTCAGGAACCGTATCGTTGATCACACCAATCAAGATTTCCATGATAGCGTACTGGTAAGCTGTCCCAAGAACAAATCCTAGATAGGCCCAGAAACGATAGGGAGATAGGATATGACCTTGGCATTCACGATCTGTGTAGCCAAAAGCCTTCATAAGAGCCAGGGTTTCGCGACTTTCTGAGACGACAATCCCCAATGACAAAAAGAGAATAGAAAAAGAAAGGATCAAGCCAATCATGATCATCATGGTTTGGATGATGTCATCTGTGTAGTCCCTTAGACCAAAGGACAATTGAACCATGGCCGCAAAACACATAGAGCCAAAGACTACAAAAAATAGGATAGATTTTCTCCCCCAAATTAGTGACGAAGACAGCTCTGTTAGGAAGTCTTTCTCTTTCTTAGGAGACCTCTTTTTCCTTTTGACCTTGATTGGTGTTGGGGACTTTTTCAATAAACGAAGAGGTGGCGTTTGTAGTTGTCTTCTAGCATAACCAACCGCGATAAGCATAAAAAATGCCGTTGGAAGGACCACAAAAGCCAGCAAGAGCTGCCAATGAAAATGAATGGTGATTTCTGGCAGGATCCCCTTTTCATTCCGAAAGTCATAAAAATGCCCCATCATAAGAAAAGAAGTGAAATAGCCAAGAAGCGCTCCAGCACCAAAACTGAGCCCAAATGCCCAAAATCGTTTAGCCAACTGACCATTGCTGTAGCCCAAAGCCTTTAAAATTCCTAATTGTTCCTTGTGATCATCGACAAATTGTTTGATATAAAAACACATGAGAAGGATCGACGTCAAGGACAAGACGACTCCACTGACCATAGCCACCATCCAGGAAAGCGAAACCTGAGCGTCATAGTAGGTCTGAATCATGGGATTAGTTTTAGAAATCTCCAACTGCTCGATATCAAGGTAAAAATTCAAGAAGAGATTGGCCACAAAGACTGCACAAGCCCCAATGATACTTACGACAACTAATTTTCGAATATCTTTTACTGAAAACATGGCTTACCATCCAATCTCATAAGCAGTCTGTGGCTGATCATTGGTCACAACTTGGGTAATCTTGCCACTATTGACACGAATGATGGTTCTGGCCATATCCGCAATATTTTGGTTGTGCGTCACCATGATGAGGGTAAAGCCCAGCTTTTCCTTTAACTCCCAGATATAGTCGAGAATCTTGCGCCCCGTTTCTTCATCCAGGGCTCCCGTCGGCTCATCTAAGAAAAGAATCTCTGGTTTTTTGGCCAAGGCCCGAGCAATGGACACTCTCTGCTGTTCCCCACCAGACAATTCACTCGGATACTTGTCCAACTTATCGCCAAGTCCCAAATCCTCAATGATCTGCAAAAAATCATGATTGTTTGCTAGGTCTGCCCCCATCTTTACATTCTGTCTGACCGTCAGATTAGGCAATAAATAATACTGCTGAAAAATAAAGGCAATCTTCTCACGTCTAAAGGCTGTCAATTGAGGATCTGTGAGTTGAGCCAAATCCTGTCCTTGAATGAGGATATGTCCCTCGTCTACCTTTTCTAAACCTGACAGAACGTTTAAGAGAGTTGACTTGCCTGATCCAGAAGGACCGAGGATAACCACATCATCCTGGTCTTGAATCTGCAAATCAATCCCTTTTAAAACCTTGGTTTGGCCGTAACTTTTGTGCACATTTTCTAGTTGAATCATTTCTTTCCTACCATTTCTTTGATGAGAGATTGACAAACCTCTGTCAGTAATCCAATCACTTCTTCCATGCTGAATTGATAAATACCAGAAGCAACCATTGAGGCCATCCCGTGTGAGTAGATAAATAGATGCTGGTACAAGCGACTAGCTTCCTCTACATTCAAAGGATAGTCTGCGACGATCGAATCCAGAACCAATTGGTAACTATGATCCTTCATGGGAAGAAAATCTTGAAAGCGACGAATCGGATCTTTGCTGGGATTTTGGAAAAGCAATTGAAAGAGTTGGGGTTCTTTTGAGGCGAAAAGGATATAAGCAACCCCGACGGATCGAAAAGGCTTCTCATCTTCTAAGGCCTTACGAATATACTCCACCACGACCATTTCCGCAGCACTAATAACCTCTGCTTGTAACTCGGCCATATTGGCAAATTGCCCAAAAATGACTCTTGGTGTGGCTCCCAGTTGCTCCGCTAATGCTCGAGCCGTCAAACTAGTCATGCCCTCTTCTCTCACCAATTGTAAAGCTGTCCCAATGATAGCCTCTTTACTAAATTTAACCTTTGGTGGCATAAGACTCCTTTCGCGCAACATCAGTTGCGCAACGATTGTTGCATAAAGAATACCATAAAAAAGAAAGACTTGTCAAGAAAAAACTGTAAAACACAAAACAAAAAGACAGCGAACTTTTTATTTCTTTGCTACCCAGCCGATGGCATCGATTGGTGGGTTTTCGGTATCAATCCAGATGAATTCAATGCCGATTTCGCCATTATTAAACTTGGTCAAACGAATTCCGTTGATTTCCAGTTCATTTAAACGTTGACCTGTCAAGACCTCTCGTTCTTTCAACTGGAAAACACCACGTAAAATCCAATTCCCAAGGATTTCTTGCTTATCAGTTGACTGAATTGCCTTTCCAGCTTCTTGATTTATATAGGCGTTAATAACATCCCCAGAAGATAAAAAGCGTAGTTTAAAAGTTCTTTCTTCTTTAGACAAAGCCAATTTTTTAGTTCCAGGTTCAAAAGTCCCAAATCCAGAACCAAAGAAATCCGGTCTTTCATCATGGAAGTTCTTAGAGTCTGGCAGAGGAATGTAGACTTCACTAACTGGACGATAAACCAGCTGCTCAGTCTCTTTGATGAGTTTTTTATTGCCAGTATTGTGGACAAAGTGAATCAAATCCTCACGAATAGTCTTCATCTGAACTTTTTCTTCCTTGTCAGTCCACTTTTTCAAGAGGATTTCTTCTAAAGAAAAAGTCACAAAGGCTAGTTCTTCTGGAGCCAGACTGTCTTTGAATTTTTCCTGAATCTTTAGAATCCGTGGCAGACGATCTTTCTTAGCTAGTTTTGATCCTCCGTTAAAGGCATTGAAGCCAGAGTTTGCTTCCACATTTCCATGTTTATCTGTGATAGCCCAAGACACTGTTTCTAAGATATCTGTTTTATCCTTTTCAGCTGTCAGTAAATGAAGATTTTCAAAGAGAGAAAAAGGATCTTCGATGTAATGGACATCCCAAGTATCTACCACAATGTCTTTATTGTTAAAGGTCATATGGAGCTGACTGTCAGCTGCTGTATACTTGTAATGATGTTGCCCATCCGTAAATCGAAAATTGGTTGGATTGTTTTTAGTAGTTGATCCTTCAATGACCAGATTATCAATATCAACTGGCAAATAAGATGTTTCACCGACAAAAATCTTAGGATTTTCTCCCTTCGGTGTCGGCATCAGAACGTGATAAACAGCTTCAACATTGGCCGAGTCCGAGTTGAATCCCTTTATTTGCGCCTTAGAAGATTCGATTCTCTGATTCCTCAAAGTCGCAATCTTTCGAGCCAACTCTTCATAGCGTTGATAGTTTTCCTTGTCTGCAGCTTCTTTATCTGCTGAAATATCCGCATGAAACTTGATATCACCCAATAAGTCCGTCCAATCTTGAGAGTCCTTCTTGAACTGAGCGATTTTTTGGTCTCCAGAATTAATCCCAAAAGACTTAATACCCACTAGGTATTTATGATTTTCATCTACAACGACAGAAGCATCATAGGAAGTATTGGCAATATCTTCCCCTACGGCATTAAAGGCCTTCTGGAAGACTGTTTCTTGAAATTTAGAATTAACAATCGGAGCCACATAATTCTCTGTTTGTCCCTCATCTTCAGATTCTGCCTTTTGAGAGAAAGCTTGGCTCAAGCTAGCGAAGTTGGTAATTAAGGTTTTGTATTTGTCTTTTTGTTCAGACTTTAGATGTTCCCACATAAGCGCCCTCTTTTCTATCTTCAGTATATCAAAAGAAGATTAGTTTTTCACTAACCCTCTTTATATATTCGTTAATTAATGCTGTAAAATTCAAGTTTGCCTTGTTTTTTTACAAATCTCAAATAATCTTCGTCTGATAAAACCGCTAAACCATCGTCATAAGATTTGATTTTTTCAAGAGCTTGATCACAGCTATCTACAAAGTCCTTGACATAGGATTGCCCTTCAAATTGTCCATTCATCTTGGTATAGATAATAGCGAATTTTCCTGAGCGGTTAAGTTGAGATTGCCCTTGGCTGTCATTCAAGGCCTTGGCAACATTTCCTGCGATGCGTTTAATCACAGGAACAACCACACTGTTTCCAGCCTGCTTGTATAGCTGACCGTTAGAAACCCCTTCAGGGATTTTGAAGGATTTAGGATATCCTTGAACATTAAAGGTTTCTTTCGGTGTCAACTTGCGAATCTCACCACTGTCTGTCAGGATCAATGGAACGTTGTGCCCACCTGTTCCCATATTGGCTGTCAAGGTAGGGACAACACCGTTTTTATTTTCACGGACATACTGACGGCGCCATTGGTAAACTGTATCTTGACTAGTCACTTCAAACTTCAACTGGTCGTAGAAATTCTGCTTGCCTTCACGGTAGTAGTAGACCTCATCTAGCTTATCACCAAAGTTAATGACGTCTTGAAGAGAAGTCGTGAGTTTGATTTCCTCTGGAAATTCAAACAAATCATAAGCTTCCTTGGTATCAAAGCCAACAATGTAGATACGCTCACGGTTTTGTGGGATATTTCCGTAATCTTTTCCGTTGAGAACCTTCCACTTGATAAAGTAGTTGTTTTCGGTCAAAGCTTCACGAATAACCTTGAAGGTATTGCCGTGGTCATGACCTACCATGTTTTTGACGTTTTCAATGAAAATAGCGCGAGGTTTACGCCCTTCAATCATACGAAGCAATTCGAAGAAAAGATCGCCACGATCATCATCAAAGCCTTTGCGATAACCCGCAATACTAAAGGCCTGACATGGGAAACCTCCCATAATCACATCCACACGCTCAGCTGGAATATCCTCTGGCTGAACATCGTGAATATCACGACCATCCAAATAGGTATCTGGATGGTTTAACTGATAAGTCTGACGCGCATACTTATCAAATTCATTGGCATACACCACTCTGAACTCGTTGGTCTGTTCAAATCCCAACTCAATTCCCCCAACACCTGAGAAGAAAGCTGCAATGTTGTACTTCTCAGAGCGGTTCGAACTTACAGAATTTGTCATGTAGTAACCTGCTTTCTAAAAGATATTGTAATAGAAATTCTATATTATACTAAAAATAACAATATTTCAAAGGAATTAAGAATCTTATAACAAGTATAATTAACAAGCTGAGTAATAATAAGTTATACATGTTACTATACAATGGTTTCTTGATAAATTTGTTAAATTCTTCATTAGAAATAGACATTTGATTCACATAAAGATCTTTTAAACATTGATATTGTTTTCTAATATTTCTAATATCTAAATTAAACATTAGCATGATGATTAACAAAGCCATAATCAAAAGTAATAACAATACATTAGTTTTTTCTGAAGTTGAACAAACAATTTTTCTAAATAAATCTTGACCATCACTCTTTTTTATAAAATCAAAAATAATCAAAGAAAAAGCCGTTAACCAACCAAATAATTTCGTATTTAAACTTGAATTAGATTCACTAGTCATAGTTGAAATTTTTATAAAGTCATCTTTTAAATTATTTTGAAGTTCAAAATAATGGTCTGTTTTTTCACTAACGATTCTATTAAAAATAGATTCTGCTTGATTTTTAATTAAGTCTAACTGATCAAGTTTTTTTTGTTTTATAATTAAACTTCTAACAATCTGCAACTTTACTTTATAAGCTTCACTGTATTCTTGTTTAGTAACAATCCATTCATAAATTTCTAATAATCCATAGATTATTTTTTTTTTTCCAAACTCAGTTTCAAAGACAAAAGAATCTAAATCGCCTTCAAAGGTAAATTCAAGGCTATTTTGTTGTCTCTTTGTTCGATTAGCTAAAAGAAATAATACATATATGTTTATAAGGTGGCGTACCCGATCACTCTTAGAACTATAGTTTCCTCCAGACAAAAGTTTTAAAGAAATTTTTAATTTTTCATATTCTACACCATTAATGGTATTTAAACTAATAATTTTTAAGTAGTTCTCAGCATCAGATTCAGTAACTACTTTAAATTCGTTAGTTGCTGAATCAAAACATTGTATATTATCATAATTTTTAATGCATAATTTATCAAAAATTTGTTGTAGATTATGACTTGGTGCATCAATAAACTCTTCTTCAAAAATCCAAGTATTCTCTTTATTAAAGATATAGTATCCGTCATTCTTTTCGACACCAATCTGATTTGATTTAAAAATTTGTTGTAAAGGAGTATTTAAATCGATAATCGCAGCAGTATTTTGCCATTTTCTTACTACATTATTAGTCATTCGTCTATACCAAGATTTTGTAAAACTTGAGAGCGATACCTCTCTTGAATATCCAACTCTAACTTACCTGTATTTTTATTATATTCTACTTCCTGCCTATCTTTCATCTCAATAATGTTATCCGTATAAATACTTGTTATATCAGATATTTGTAAAGATTTTTTAAAATGTTTAACAATTATTTTCTTAGAAATATCAAATTCTGAATCTAAATCCAAAGATTTTTCAGAAAAGATCTCACTTTCATCATTTGTATCTAGTAAATTATTTTGAACCAGCTTATTAGTTAATGCAACCTTATCAAAAGAGATATTCTCAAAAATATACTCTAATGATAGCTCTTTAATTTCTTCATAGTTAATTTGATTTATAACCTTTTCGGAAAATAATGAGTTGTTTTTAACAAATCTAATTAGTGTATCAGTATTAGTATCACTATCTCTAAAAAGTTTCAAATCTAAAAACTTATTATACCAAAATTTTGCAGCTGTATTACTTTTATCGATGATGGTTATATCATTAAAATTATTTTCAAAGATACAAATCTTGTAGTAACTATTATCTAATCCTAAATCTTGTCTAATAGCAAACGTTTCGGGGTCGATTGCTTTCGTTGATTCTAGCTTTATTAACTTTATACGACTACCAATTTGCTCAATAAACAGAATACCTGTTCTAATCGTATTATTTCTTTTTCCATCCTCGTTTGTTTCTGCTGACAATAGTTTATTAGCAAATTTTTTAAAATCAAAACTGTCTTTAGGTCTATGATTTTTAAACTCAAACAATACTGAAGTATTGTTTTGTTTTTCTGGAGGTAAAATACACTTTACGGATAGATGTGATTGTTGCTCACCTATCAAAAATTTAAACAACGTTTGAATATTTTTTATCTTTTCGTCATCGAGCGTCCGCTCCTCAATAACTTCATCAATGGAATATACTTTTATAGTCATACTAGAACCTCATTAGTAGTGTTGTTTTAATTATACCAAAAACCCCAGCAAATTGCCGAGGTTTATAGTTTATTTCACCAACTTCTTCATCTCATCAATACGTGCTACTGTCACATCGTATTTAGCTTGGTAGTCGGCTTGTTTGTCGCGTTCTTTTTGGACGACTTCTGGTTTGGCATTGGCTACGAAGCGTTCGTTAGAGAGCTTCTTACCGACCATATCCAGTTCTTTTTGCCATTTAGCGAGTTCCTTGTCGAGACGAGCCAGTTCTTCTTCGACATTGAGGAGGTCAGCGAGTGGCAAGTAGATTTCTGCTCCAGTGATGACGCTTGACATAGCGAGTTCAGGTGCAGGGATGGTTGAGGCGATTTCCAAGTGTTCTGGATTTGTGAAGCGTTTGATGTAGTTGACATTGCTGTTAAAGAAGGCTTCCAAGTCACTATCGCTTGTCTTAACAAGGATGGTAATAGGTTTGCTTGGAGCTACGTTTACTTCAGCACGCGCATTACGAACGGCACGAATCAAGTCTTTGAGGCTTTCGACACCTGTGTGAGCCGCAAGATCTTCAAAGACTGGGTTGACAGTTGGGTATGCTGCTGTAACGATAGAACCTTCTGAGATTTGTCCAAAGATTTCCTCTGTCACAAATGGCATGATTGGGTGGAGAAGACGAAGGATCTTGTCCAAAGTATAAAGGAGAACAGAACGTGTGATGACCTTCTCTTCTTCGTTGTCGCTGTAAAGGACTTCCTTGGTCAATTCAACATACCAGTCCGCAAACTCATCCCAGATGAAGTTGTAGAGGATGTGTCCAGCGACACCAAACTCAAACTTATCAAAGTTGGCAGTTGCTTTTCCAATAGTTTCATTGAGGTTGTGAAGAATCCAGCGATCTGTGACATTTCCAGCTTCCTTGTTGGCAACTTTTTCGACATTGGCAGTTGCTTGCTCAAGGGTCAAACCTTCATTGTTCATGAGGATGTAGCGAGAGATGTTCCAGATCTTGTTAATGAAGTTCCATGAAGCATCCATTTTCTCGTAAGAGAAGCGCACGTCTTGCCCTGGTGCAGAACCGTTTGAAAGGAACCAACGAAGGGCATCGGCACCGTATTTCTCGATAACATCCATTGGGTCAATCCCGTTACCGAGAGATTTAGACATCTTGCGTCCTTGCTCGTCACGAATGAGACCGTGGATCAGGACATTTTGGAATGGCTGACGACCAGTGAATTCCAATGATTGGAAGATCATACGAGACACCCAGAAGAAGATGATGTCGTAACCTGTTACCAAGGTTGAAGTTGGGAAGTAACGTTTGAAGTCTTCTGAGTCGACATCAGGCCAGCCCATAGTTGAGAATGGCCAAAGGGCAGAACTGAACCAAGTATCCAAGACATCTTCGTCCTGAGTCCATCCGTCACCTTCTGGAGCTTCTTCACCGACGTACATTTCACCCTCAGCATTGTACCAAGCAGGGATTTGGTGACCCCACCAGAGCTGACGAGAGATTACCCAGTCGTGGACATTTTCCATCCATTGGAGGAAGGTATCGTTGAAACGAGGTGGGTAGAATTCGACCTTGTCCTCTGTGTCTTGGTTGGCAATGGCATTTTTCGCCAATTGGTCCATCTTGACGAACCATTGAGTAGACAAGCGTGGCTCAACCACTACACCAGTACGTTCTGAGTGACCAACACTGTGGATACGTTTTTCGATTTTAACGAGGGCACCGATTTCTTCCAACTTAGCAATGACCGCCTTACGAGCTTCAAAACGGTCCATGCCTGCAAATTCGAAGGCTAAGTCATTCATAGTACCGTCGTCGTTCATAACATTGACTTGTGGCAAGTTGTGACGTTGACCAACCAAGAAGTCGTTTGGATCGTGGGCAGGCGTGATTTTCACGACACCAGTACCAAACTCAGGATCTGCGTGCTCATCCCCAACGATTGGGATCAATTTATTAGCGATTGGAAGGATAACGTTTTTGCCAATCAAGTCCTTGTAGCGTGGGTCTTCTGGATTGACCGCAACAGCTACGTCTCCAAACATGGTCTCTGGACGAGTTGTCGCAACTTCAAGGGCGCGTGAACCATCTTCCAGCATATAGTTCATGTGGTAGAAGGCACCTTCGACATCCTTGTGGATAACCTCGATATCAGAAAGGGCTGTGCGAGCTGCTGGATCCCAGTTGATGATAAACTCACCACGGTAGATCCAACCTTTCTTGTAAAGGTCCACAAAGACCTTACGAACAGCTTTTGACAAACCTTCGTCAAGAGTGAAACGCTCACGAGAGTAGTCTACAGAGAGCCCCATCTTGCCCCATTGTTCCTTGATAGTAGTGGCATATTCGTCTTTCCATTCCCAGACCTTGTCGAGGAATTTTTCACGACCTAGGTCATAACGTGTAATGCCCTCTCCACGCAAGCGCTCCTCAACCTTAGCCTGAGTGGCAATCCCCGCGTGATCCATCCCTGGAAGCCAAAGGGTATCAAAACCTTGCATGCGTTTTTGACGGATGATGATATCCTGAAAAGTCGTATCCCAAGCGTGACCAAGGTGAAGTTTACCAGTTACGTTTGGTGGTGGAATCACGATTGAATAAGGCTTAGCCTTTTTATCGCCTGAAGGCTTGAAAACATCTTCATCAAGCCATTTTTGGTAACGACCAGCCTCAACCTCGGCTGGATTGTATTTAGGTGAAAGTTCTTTAGACATGTGTTTGTCCTTTCTCTATTGTTTTCATTTTATCTTGAATCTGCTTAGCAACCTCTTCTGCAGACAGATCCGTATTATTTATTTTAAGGTAGTGGTGCAACTCATTCGGTTGATGTTGGGAATTTAATTGAAGTGTTTCAGCGGTCTCTAAAATTTCTCTTTCAGATACCTCAATATGTCGTTTTAAGGGTTTGTGCTTTAATCGATTCTCCGTTCGATTTCGACGTAAACGCTCCTCAAGACTTGTTTCCAACTCAACAAACAGAATCTCTTGATGAAAGTTATCCAATAAATCCTGAATTTGCCTCAAATACATCAGCTGGTACTGATTTGAAAAATCAATTACGTCAGTTAAAATTACTGATCGCTGATTTCTTGCACTTGCTCCAAGGAAAGAAAAGGTAATTCCACGAACAAATTCCCACATTTCCTCTGTATAATCCTGATAGATTTCTAATGCAAAATCAATAGCTTGATGGTTATAAAATAGTGTAGCATCTGTCAGTCGAGATAACTCTTGACCAATTGTCATTTTTCCAGAAGCCGGAGCACCAATGATGAAAAGATGCATCAAATCACCTCCCACTCACTCCTCAGCAAGCCATATGTCAGGCTGTCACAGCGATTTCCTTGAACATCTTTACGGTCTCGGATACGAGCTTCGAGGGTAAAGCCAAGCTTTTCCGCGACTCGTTGACTTTGGACATTATAACCAAAACAAGTCAGTTCAATCTTGTGAAGACCCAAATCTTTAAAGCCTAAGTCAATCAAGGCAAACGCTGCTTCTGGTACATAGCCTCGACCCCAATAGTCTGGATGCAAGGTATAACCAATCTCAAGCACATCATCCGCATGGCGATGGTTAAAATCAACAGAGCCAATGACTTTATCGGTTCCTTTGGCGACAATTCCATAGCCAGCTGGGAGATTTTCCTTTTGATTACGCTCAGGAAGGATATGCTTCAGATAATAAATCTCATCTTCCAAGATCTTGACAGGCGGAAAACCTGCTGAGTAAGAAACTTCTGGACGACTAGCATAATCAAAGATATCCTCAGCATCCGCCACAGTACGGACTCGTAAAACGAGACGTTCTGTTTCGATTTTATCTGGCAACTCAGCTCTTGCCATCCTTCTTCCTCACTTTCTTAATGAAGCTCCCCATAGGGTCTACTCGATTATCTAGATAACGATAAACGCGCTGGTGACCGTCCCCCATAAAGTAAGTCGGTGAAAAACAGTCATTTTTAAAATGCCCTTTCTCATCCAAGAGATCTGGATCAGCAAGTCGCTCG